>NZ_JBFUIU010000601.1:0-5540 GCF_056401695.1 Variovorax sp. P4_D9 | reverse complement strand
GTACATCGAAGGCATCGAGCGGCCACTGCGCCGAGTGCTGCGCCTGACCGAGCGCACCATCGATGCGCAGGGCCAGTTGTTGATCGAGCCCAAGCTCACGCTGGACGGCTGGAGCACGAGCCTGAACGCCAAGCAGTTCGATGCGAAGGCCATCATCGCGCTGTACGCCGACCACGCCACGCACGAGCAGATCCATTCCGAATTCAAGACCGACCTCGATCTGGAGCGGCTGCCCTCGGGCAAGTTCAGTACCAAATGTCTGGTGTGCGAGTTGGCCGCTCTGGCCATGAACTTCCTGCGCCTGATGGGACAGCACGCACTCCTCCGGCCGGATGCACCCGTCAGGCACAGCGCCAAGCGGCGGCGCATCAAGACGGTCATGCAGGAGCTGATCTACCGAGCTGGGCGACTTATCGATCACGGCCGGCGAATCGTGCTGGGACTGGGCTTCAATGACCGGGCGGCCAAAGTGTTCATGCGTTCGTAGGCGCAGTTCGCGGCGATCAATAATGGAGCGTGAACTCGGCGTCATGTTTCGCCGCCGCAGCCCATACAGTATTCGACCATCTCAAATCTCGCGTGCAACAGCTGTCGCGAGGTACAGGCTCGACTGATTCTCCCGCAATTGGTCACCAAGTAACGTCAATTCGCACAATCGGGCAGCCCTGCAACGCAACGCAGCGCTGATTGCTCGCGACTTCTGCTCTGGCATATTGGCCGAACAGTATCGGCGCCGCCGGCAAGGGTCACGGATTCAGGTGCGTAGTGACGCATGGCAGCGCCCACGCTACCCACCCGCGCGGTCCAGGAACGGCAGTCAGGTCCCTCGTCGTGCACCTCGATGGTCTTGCGCCAGGCTTCGCGCTGGCTCGCGTTGACCTCGCCCAGGTTGAGCACCTGCCTTTGCACCACGCGCCCATCGGCCAGTCGGCGGTTTTCCACCACGCTCCAGTATTCGTGCGTCTTGCCGTCCTTCAGGCGTCGGTTGCAGCGCAGAAACATGCGGCGCAGTTTGGGAACCGCTCGACCGCACGCCAAGGACCAAAGTCTCCACCACAAACGTTTTGCGGCATCGTCCCTACGCGCATCAAGCACTTGCGTCGCTCAACACCCGAAAAATCGTCAAAATCGGGGTCGAGTTGAGAAAGAGGGGCTAGCGCGCATGGCGGATAGGCAAGCCATCGACCCGCACCGACACTGCGCCCTGTACCTTGCCCGTTTACCGAACCCAGGTCTTCAACACCGGGACAAGCGCTGCCGACGCAATAGTGATCATGTGCGCTGTCAAGCGGCCACCTCTAAAAGCGACGACGAGTTCTGGACGCCCCTCGCGCAGCATATGGGCGTTTCTGATGCGTGCAGCACGACCCTGGTAGCGATCCCAGGCAGTGGTGAACGTGGCGACCTCGATTCCCCGTGCTTTGGCCCAACGGCGTGCGAACTCGTCGACCCCCGTCGCGCCACCTTCGATGAGTTGGGTGATGGCCTGGCGGCCGTCAACGCGGTCAAGGACATGAACGATGAACGCCCAGTCGTCGTAGTTGCGACCACCACAGACTAGTACTCTCATGAAGTGGCGGTGCTTTCATGGAGCGGCTAGAGACGCGCCGGTGCATAGCCGCTAACTTGATCATCTTCTAAAGACTCGGGCGTCGCGAAGGCCCGCAGCTGGCGCATCAGTCGCACCAGTTGTGCGGCTTGAGGCGCTGCAGCCTTCAACTGCATCAGCGCGGGATCGTGGTTCATCTTCCAAGACGGCAGGTCGTTCCAGCAGCTTGCGATGAACGCGACGAGGTTGCGGCCGCGAAGCACGCCCATCGAACGCTTCAACGACCCATCCATCTTCGATTGGCAATGCAATGCGAGCAATGCGGTCTCGGCCAGTGCCTTTGGGCCACCTTCGACAAGTATCTGACGACCTGCTTCACGGAGTGCGACGGGAGCATGGTTACTGCCCTCCCATGCCGAAGCTGCAAGCAGCAAGAGATCGTGGATGTGAACGGGCAACTGGTCGTCCATCTGGTCGGTCTCCTTGAACCAAGTCGAATTTCTGAAAGAATTTTGTAGTCCGCCCTAGGAGCCGACAAGAGATTCGTCGCAAGCGCGCATCATGTTTTTGCGAAAGCTGATCAATTTTTTGGAATGCACGGTTGAGGTGAATGCTTTAGCTGTAGTCGTTGGACAGCGAAGCAGCGGATGTGCCGTACGCACCGCCGGTTGTTTCGGAGCAGCGCATTGGCTTCGGTCGCTCGCCGTCGGTCGCCGTCTTGTGCGTGCCGTAGTTGTCCATCACGTCCACACGCCAGCTTGAGCAGGCAATCAAGCAGTATCTCGACATCAACAACGCCAAGCCCAAGCCCTTCCAATGGGTCAAGACCGCCGATGACATCCTTGCAAGTGTCGAGCGATTTTGTCTGCGAACTTCTAACTCAGGACACTAGAGCTCGCTTAAACAACTCGTCGTCGGAGAGGTCGCCTAGATCGGTCATCTTTCAATTTTTCCGTGTGACATCCAGTAGTGGGAAGAGCCCCCTGCATCGCCCTATCCGTGGACCGGGCAAATGTCACCGAAATACGGCGTCCTATCGACGTTCAACGCCAACGCGACTTGTTGCCTGGAATGGAAGCGGCCCTCCTTGCCTCCCTTGGCGGTCAAGCGCACAGTCGCGCAATGAACCAAACCGACGTCATGCTCGCCGTGGTCGAGATGGCCAGGGTAGGGGGTGCGTTGCCTGCGACGGAAGCAATTTCGCACATCGCGGCGTTTATCGACCGCTTGGACAAGGCGAGCGAACGCTACCAAATCGATCTCGAGGTTCTCCTGAGCGTCGGAGCGACGATCTGGACGCTGGAGGTTGAAGCGGCCAAGCGAATATGAAAATGCCCACGATCAGCAAGGTGCCGAGCGGAACCGGCGCGATGGTCCGCGCCCTGGCCTGCCACTCTAGATGCCTTTTTCGGTCGAGTCGGAAAGCAGGCGTCGGGTCCGTTCACCGAGTTTTGCCAGGCGGCCTCTGACAGTGGTCGTAGCCGCTCTCTGAGACCGGTGTGCCTCGCGCTCGTGGCCCAGAGCCGCATTGAGGGCCTTGAGGCCTTGCGGGTTGCGCTTCCAGACCCCGGTAACCGTGAAGTTGCCCCGATTTGACGGCACGAAGTTGGGGATKATGTTGATCTGTTGGGCGCCGATCCGATGCAGGAGCTGCGCACGGTCCCTCGCGACCTTGAGGAAGTCGTCGTGCCTTTCAATGGGAGAATTCAAAGAGACCCTGATCGTTGCTACTGCCACGAAATGCTCAGCCAAGTATGCGACTGCCTCAACGAGCACAAGCTTCCTCGACGCCCAGCTATGCCGCATCGGGATGGCCGAGGGCACGAAGCGGTCGAGGTGAACCTCGTGCCCACCCGGTGATACGGACACTGCCCCGATGGTCCCGACAGGTATCTCGCCATCGTAGAAACACATGAGTTCCCCGAGCTTGTACGGAGCAGACCCAGGCCCTGTGATGCGGAGCTCAGTGAAAGTCAGCGATTGGCTTGCAGAAGAGTCCCTGGCGAGCGGTGAGGGAATGTGGTTCAAGCAGGCCCTGCCTGACCCGCGAACCGCCAGGTCTTCAACACCGGCACGAGCGCTGCCGCAGCAATCGTGACCATGTGCGCAGAAGCGGGGTTGGTTAATTTGCACTGACTGGCGTTTTTGTGGTGATAGTCTCGATGACCACGATCCTCCCACGGCGGGTCAGGCGCAAGGGTGGGCAGGCAGCGTGCAGGACGATTTCTTCGACGATCCCATGAAAGCTGCGGCGCTGGGCCTCTTGCTTCAATGGGCCTGCGAGGACAACGAGAGCTTCGCGGCGACCTTTCAGCCCATCGCGTACAGCGAGCAGGCTCTCTGCCCCTTCCACCACGATGGCCTCGGCTTCGCGGTGAACGTCGTGCGCAACGGGATCATGGACGACTGGGAAATCTTCGCCTACTGGGGCCAGGGCGGCGATGTCGTGGTGCCTGAGTGGCAGCGTCAAGAGGCAGATCGGCGCTTCGACTTTGACTGGGCGCCAGACTGGCTGTACCGCCGGTGCGGCGGCGCGCGCGATGCCGCCGACCTGCCGGGCGAGATTCGGGGCGCACTGTATATCCGGGCGATCGAGCTCGCCTTCCCGATGGCCGACACCGACGCGGAGCTCTACTTGGCCGCCGCTCCCCGAATGTAGCTGCGACATGACCACCCGGACAATGCCGCGACCAGGCCTGACGCCGCATGTAGCTCAAGGACGATCAGCGCCTTGATGATGGAGCTGAAGGAATTCGCCCCCGGTATGGCAAGCAGCCACTACCCTTGGGCGGACCGCTTCGTGATGGGCCTTCCGCTGGCTCCGTGGCAGCGCGATTTCAAGTGGAGCGAGGAACAGCCCCGGCGCTTCATCACCTGGAGTTCATCTCGGCACCTACGTCGTGACCGACATGGAACTGCGTCCCGCCCGCGGCGGCTACAACGGCATCGGGTACGAATACCTCACGAACTGCGTGATCGAAGGCCAGCAGCGTCTGAAGTCGCTCGAGCTCTACCTCACCGACCGACTGGAGGTACCAGGTGAGCGAGAGGGACCAGCGGCGCTTCGGAAACATCGTCTTCTCTCGCGGAACGATCCGCGAACGCGACGAGCAGCGCCTGCGCGAGCTCTACGACGTCATGAACTTCGGCGGCGTGGCGCACGAGGCGCACGAGCGCGCCGTGTCGGCCGAAGAGCTCGAACCCGCGGAACGCCCGCGTCCGTTCTGAACCTGATCACGCCGCCAGGCGGTGCTCGTAGTAAGGCCGCTCGCGATCGTCGAGGATCGCATAAAGGGCGGCCAGGTCGGCGCTATCTGGTTGGAGCCATGCGTCAATGTTCTCTGGCCTGATCGGAACGATGCAGCGATCGTGCCCAGCGGCCGCGACCTCCGGCGGCGGCTCGTCCGTGATCGCTGCGAAAGGGAGCAGCTCTGGCTCGTCGGACCCGGCCGGCGCAACCCACCGAGACCAATGACATGCGACCAGCATGTCCTGCGTGGGCTGCGGCCTGAACTCGAGGACCGCGCTGGCGCCATCGCGATCGACATTTTCGTAGAACGCCGAGATGGGCAAAATTCCGTGCGCAACGCCAAACGTCCCGCGCCAAAAAGTGATCTCCAGATTGTCTTTTCGAGCATTGTATGAACCCTCGGCAGCAGCTCGGCACGATTCAGATCCGCGAGCTTGCCCTTCGCCCACTCGATCGTGTCGGTGGCGATGCGGACGTCATCCCTTGCCTTCTTCGTCACCTTAGTCTGGAGTGCGCGCTCCCCGTCTGCCAGGCGCTTGCGCTGCTTGAACAGCTCCTGCTCGAGCTTCGTCGCCTGAAAGCATCGATGAGTGCCTTGACCTCGCGCTCCTCATCCGTCTGGGGATCGAGGAAAAGGGCATCGACAGCCTTCGGGATCTTGATCTTCGCATCGCTCTAGTCTTACTGTGTTAGTAATTTAAACGAAATCAAGGCATTATGTGCACTTCTTCAAGAGAAGGG
>NZ_JBFUIU010000600.1:0-5544 GCF_056401695.1 Variovorax sp. P4_D9 | reverse complement strand
GCCCTGTTGAGGGCGGGCTGCGAGAGCGAGAGCCCCTCCAGGTCCTCCGGCAGCATCTGCTCGATCACGTTCATCTGATTCGTGTTGACCGTGACGGTGACCTGGTCCGGTTTCGGGTCAAGCTCGGCAAGCATGTGGCGCGTGTCGTCCGACAGCCACTTCGCGGCTTCGCCTTCGCCTTCCGGGGCGAAGCTGATCGAGCCGCCGACCTGGATGATCATGTCCGGCACTCGCGCGCGGACACCGGCGATCAGCTCATTGAACTTGGACAGGCGCTTGCTGCCCTTGCCGTCCAACTCGCGCACGTGCAGGTGGAGCACGGTAGCGCCAGCGTTGTAGCAGTCCACCGCCTTCTGGATCTGCGCGTCCATGGTGAGCGGGATGTCCTCGGGGAAATCCTCGGGGGTGAACGCAGGCGCATAGGGCGCGACGGTGATGACAAGCGGGTCCTGGTGTTGCGGATAGAGGGAACCGTCGGTGAAGTGCATGGCTGTGTCCTGTTAGTAGTGAAGAAGTTCGGAAAACAGGAGCTATTGTGTGGACGGTCGCGCATTCGAGATGTATATTTTGGGACAGACGATGTCTGAATGGGGACACTTGCTTGTCGCGCTTCTTTGTACCGATGACTCGAAGCGCCAGCCTCGGCGGCTACGCTGAGCTGGCGCGACATCTGGGGCTCAACCCCGATGCGATGCTGCGTCGGGTGGGCTTGAACCCGCAGCACTTGTCCGATCCGGACATGCCGATCAACACCGTGAGCGTGCGCGAATTGCTGGAAGCAAGTGCCGCTGCATCCGGGACTGAGGATTTTGGGCTCCAGTTGGCGAGGGACCGCCGCCTTTCGAACCTGGGCCCGATCAGCGCCGTGATGCGTGAAGCTCCAACCGCTCGGGAGGCGCTCGATGTCCTGTGCCGCTATGTGCGGCTGCTCAATGCGGCGCTGCTCACGCGCATCGAGGACCACGAAGACTTGTCGGTCGTTCGCGAAGATGTCTTGACTGACGAACCAGGTGCGGTGCGGCAGTCCATCGAGATGGCTGTTGGAGTGCTGTACGGCATGATTGCCGAGCTGGTGGGGTCGGGCTGGAAGCCAAGAAGGGTGTGCTTTGAGCACCGACCTCCGCATGGGCCGACCATCCACAGAGCGATGTTCGGTGTCGAAGTCGAATTCAACGCGAGCTTCAACGGCATCGTCTGCGCCGCGCGGGATCTTATGGCGCCGCTGTCCGCCACCGACTCTCGTCTTTCGCCCTATGCGCGCCGTTTCCTGGACCAGGCACTCTCGACCGCTGGTGAAAGTTCGACGTACAACGCTCGCCAGATCATCACCGCCTTGTTGCCGTCTGGCCGTTGCACGGCCGATCAGGTGGCGAAGCACCTGGTCGTGGATCGCCGCACGCTGCATCGACACTTGATCGCAGAAGGCACGACCTTCTCGCTGCTACTGCGCACGGTTCGATCCGAGTTTGCTTCGCGACACATCCTCGACAGTGACCGGTCATTGGCCGAACTCGCCGACCTGCTCGGATTCTCAACGCCCAGCGCCTTCGCTTTCTGGTTCAGGAAGAACTTTGGAATGACGGTTTCGAACTGGAAGCAGCGCCGGCGACCCGGCGACCTTGAACTTCCGGGTCAACATCGATTCTCGACTTAGCAAAGAGGGTCGGCTGTCGACTGTCCGGCGGTTAACGGCAGGTCTCGCCTCTGCTTACGCAGAAATCGAGTAGTTTTTCAACAGAATTGGCCAGTACTGCCTGTTCGCCAAACTCGCCGACAGCAGTCCTTGGCCAACCTGGCGATCACGCCGAAGGTCAGCTGCCAGGCACGGCCGTGAACTGGTACTCGCGGCCTCAAGCAGCCCTTCGAGTCAATCTCTCGAAGCGGTCGCTCGCGCAAGCGAACTACGCAGAGGAGAGCGATTCAAATGGTGGGGTCATGCCGCCAAGGACATCGTCGACGCGTTGGACGGGAACCCCGGGTACCAGCGGGCGAAGTCATCGCGCAGTTGGCCGTCGATGACGCGAACCCGTACCTGCAGCAGCAAATGCGCGCTGCGAGGATCCCAGCGCGTCTGTTGCGACTTTGACATGCGCTTGTCAATGAGCTGGTTGACCGCGGACTCCACGAACGCAACGGAGATGCGTCGGCCCGCTCGGTAGCGCCGTCCATAGTTGGGCAGCGAGTCCGAGTTGTTGCGCAGGTAGCCGAGCAACTCGAGGGTGAGCTTTCGAATCTGACGCGCGGCCGGCTTGCGGCACACCGTCGATTTGCCCAGGACGTACAGCATCGCGGCCAGGCGCCGCATGGTTTCCTTCGCTCGGCCATGCCAAAGTCGCCACTTCAATCCGCCGGCCAGCCTCGACAACCAGTCGTGGTCAGCGGATCTGAGTTGACTAGACGTTGGCCGGCCATGTAGGGTCCTCGGCGGCAGCATGTCCTCGATCGCGGTCCCGTCCGCGCGACGGCCGCGAACATGCAGGATCGGGTAGCCGCCCAGCGGCCCGGCCGCCAGTTCACTGACAGGGACCAGTGCGGATCCTGGTCGCTGTGCAGCGTGTCGAGGGAAACCTTGCGGGCGGCGCTCATGGCCGGCACCTTTCGCTCCTGTCGACAAGCCGCGGCGCGTGCAGGCTGCCGCCTACGCAAAATCGGGTCATTAGGCGCCAGATTGATCTGGCGCCTGGTGTCAGCGTTTGCGTTTGGAGACTCGAGGTACCTGTCATGGAAACCGACGCGAAAGACGACCTGCTTGATAGACTCCATGTCGCAACGCAAAGACTCGGCGAGACGAATCGCGAGTTCAGAGAAAAACTGCCCATGTTTGCTGCTGGGCACGGGCCATATCCCACCCCTGAAGAATGGCAGCATCGCTGGCGGCTGCAGGCGATGATCGATCGGCTGCGCTTGGAGCTCGAGCAGTTCACAGCTCGATCCTCCTACCCACACGAGGGATCGAGGACACGACGACGCTGAAAATTGCCCGTGATCGCATACAGGCCGGAACCGGAAATCGACGCGCTCAATATGCAAAACGGTGACTAAAGTCCGGCTGGAGCCATCATCTCCGTGGAGGAGAATGCCTATCGGTGGGTTCGGGGAGATGAAGGACTCCTGAGCTCTGGTCCACTCCACTGACCGAGGTCCGCCTATGACCGACGAATGGCAGCGAATCTTCCTAGCGGCGAGCGAAAATGTGATCCGGCAAAGTGCGAGAGCAGGCGGTTAGTTTAGGAAGACGCTGATTTATTCGATGTCGCGCACGGCCGCTGGCGCGAGTGGCTCCCCGAGATGGCCACCCTTGCAGATGCGGCGGAAGAGGGCGCCTTCCTTGATGCCGCTGGCGGCGAGCCACTCCTGCATGGCCTGCGCCGCGCTGCCCACCAAGGGTTTCACGTCCTCCGGGCGCTGGGCGCCGTCCTGGTTGGTCTTGGAGTGCGCGAGCGTGTAGAGATAGGAGCGGGGCCATCCCCGCCAACGCGCTGAAGGTTCTCGAGCGTGGCCGAGGCGACCTCGGAGCGCCGTCGTCCGCCGGTCGCCCATGCGAACAGGAGGAGGGCGCGATCGCGTTTTCCGAGCAGGGTGTCGTCGCAGGTCGCCAGCAGCGCTTGCAGCGGATCCTTGGTGAGCGCGCGCTGCTTGCGCGGCCGCGCGCCGCGCTTGGCGTAGGGGCGGCGCGTCTGGGCCAGCAGCTCGCGCACCAGCGGGTCGGCGCAGGGTTCGGCCCCTTGGCCAGCTGGTGCGCCTTGGACAGCACCGCGATGCGGTGCACGAGCGTGTTGAGCGCGGGCGCACCGAGCCGCGTCTTGTAGCCGCTGGCCACTAGTGCCTGGTCGATGTCTGGCGGCAGCTCGCTCACGAGGCCCGCCTTGGAAGGCGCATCTGCCGTGCGCGCGGCATGGTCGACGATGAACTGGACCACGACCGGCACCGGCTCGGGTGGCCATAGCGCGCGGCGTACCAGGCGCACCAGTAGCGCATCGCCGAGGCGTAAGAGGCGCACGTGTTGGCTGATTCGCCTTCGCGCAGGAGCGCGCGAGCTGCGTCCTCGGCGGTTTGCGTCAGGCGCGCCGAATCCAACTGTTGAGGTCAATTACTGGAAGCGCCCTGAATTTGGCCACTCACTCGCCCGTGTCGATGGTCCCCGCGGCCCTTGTTCAGGCTGCAAAGACTTCTTGCAGCGTCGCCAATGTCGCCGACAGTGTCTTCGCTGATATTGCGCCAAGTTTTTTGGCCAAGCGAGCCTTGTCGACCGTGCGCACCTGATCCAGCAGGATCAAACCCCTGGTGCCGCCGTGCGTCAGCGCAACCCGAAACGGCGCTGCAAACCCCTTGGAGGTCATCGGCGCCACAATCACGGTGCGCAGATGGTCGTTCAGCTCAGCCGGGGACACTACCACGCAAGGGCGGGATTTCTTGATCTCGCTTCCGACCGTGGGGTCCAGGTTCACAAGCCAGATCTCCCCACGCCTCACCAAGCCAACTCCGCATCGGCTTCGTTGCTGAATTCACCCATGACCAACTCGTCGCCGCCGTTGGCGGCCAGCGCCATAGCGGCCTCGGCCCAGCCGGTTCGCGGCGGACGCGCCGCTTTGCGCAAGACGATGGCCCCCTCTTCGACGGTCATCTCAGCAGTTTCCTCATCGCCCAGTCCCGCCTGCGCCAGAAGTGGTTTGGGAAGGACAACGCCCTTGCTGTTTCCGAATGGTCTAATGGTGACTTGCATTGGCTTCCTCCAGTGACAACAATGTTATTCCGTGCATCGCGACCTGTCAAGCGGGTTGTTATTATTTTGTGGTAACGCCTTGTCCTGTGCCTCCGCTGTCCTCGGTGGTCATGCGCGTCTTGCGCAGAGGCTCGATCGCGAAGCTCTGGCGCACTGTCGCGCATCGGCAAGACCCGCGCGATCGGGTATCTGCGGCTCTTGCTGGCGCAGACGCAGCCGAAGATCACCACTTATGCTGCGCGGCAGCGGCAGCGACGGGATTCGCAGAGTCTGAGGCTTCTCGGCCTGCGACGCCCTGAGCGACCGCGGCGGCACGCGCGAACTCCGTCAATCGGCACGGCCATGGCTTGCGGCGTCGACGAAGCCGAGCGCGGATACCAGGAACGCCTCACTCCTCATCGAGCATGCGGCTGGTCCTGCTGTTGAGTGAGCTTTCAGAGCGGAAGTAGCCCATCACGGTCGCGACGCTGTGATGCCCGGTCATCGCCTTCGTATCGGGCAGCGACATGTTCTGCCGGCCGGCTTCCGTCACGAACCCGGCCCTCAGCGAGTGCGCGCTAAAACTTCCCTCCACCCCCGCCAACGCACATCGCTCCTTCACGATGTCGCGCACGGCCGCTGGCGCGAGTGGCTCCCCGAGATGGCCACCCTTGCAGATGCGGCGGAAGAGGGCGCCTTCCTTGATGCCGCTGGCGGCGAGCCACTCCTGCATGGCCTGCGCCGCGCTGCCCACCAAGGGTTTCACGTCCTCCGGGCGCTGGGCGCCGTCCTGGTTGGTCTTGGAGTGCGCGAGCGTGTAGAGATAGGAGCGGGGCCATCCC
>NZ_JBFUIU010000599.1:0-5549 GCF_056401695.1 Variovorax sp. P4_D9 | reverse complement strand
CGACAGCGCCGCGCCGCGCGTCCATCGACAGCCCAAGCGCTCGGCGCCTCCGCCTGTCGCGGGCGGGAACGTGCTCTACGTCGGCATGAACAACTATGGCCCGGAGGTCACCAAGCTGGCCGAGAAATACACGGGAACCTCGGTCAAGATCACCAAGGTGACGCTCAGCGAGCACGAGGAGAAGACGGCCTCCGGCGGCGCCACCTACGATCTGACGCAGGACGCGGGCATCAAGGCCTTCGTCGCCGCGCAATCGCTGGACGCCGCCAAGGCGACGGCACTCGAATCGCTGATGAAGAGCCAGAGCAGCTCGGACCGTGACGATCTGGCGCATGTCGTCGCGGTCTATTCGGCCTGCGAAAAGGACGGCGTCGACCGGATGTCGCGCGTGGTGCTGTCGGGCCACAGCTACGGGACCAAGGTCTACAACGAAGACGCCAAGGGCGCGATCCTCTTCGACGCGCTGGTCACGCTGGCCGGCATCTTCCCGAAGGCGGCCGCGCAGACCCGGCACCTGATCGTGCTGGCCTGCATGGCGGCGGAAGAATCGACCATCACCAGGTACTACCTGAAGGCGTTCCCGAATCTCAAGACGGTGTCGGGCTGGACATCGACCTGCCCGACCGGTGCCGGCGCGGCGTCCGCGCTCGGGCAGTGGGCGTCGCGCACGGACACCGATCCCACCAAGCTGCCGGCGCCACCGCAAGGGCAGGCCAACTGGGCGCTGGGCAATTTCCAGAGTGGCGATCCGGTCGACCCGGTGGCGCTGATGGCGGACCTGCGCGCGGACGACGCCAAGTTCGCGGACTACTTTGCGGGAACGAAGGTGGACCCGAATTCCCACGCGGGTCCGCTGACCGACTACTACCATCGCGCACGCAGCGCCGAGCAGCAGTCGGCCATCACGGGCGCCGATCACGCCTATGCCGCCACGCACGCGGACCAGTCCTTCCGGCTGCGCTTCTGGCGCGGCATGGTGTCCGGCTTCTGGAAGAAGTTCGGCGCCACGGTCACCAAGGGCTACGGCAGTGCGAAGGTCCCCGCGTTCGCGACGATATCGCGCAAGGATGCGCTCGCGGCCATCGCCCGCTTCGATTCGGACGCGGCCGGGTCGACCGCCGACAAGGCGGAGGCGCGGCGACTCCTCGACGGCCTGCGCACGCTGGACCCGGCGATCCTCAGCGACAACTGGTTCAATCCCTGAGCAAGCGGCTCAGGGCGGCACGTTGGCCGGATCGAGACTCTTGCGGGCGTCGATGCACTTGTTGCGATCGGCGCCGGCCGCGAAGGCCACGGCGCAGACGTCTTCCGCCAGCAGCGGATTGTTGTTGTAGGCCATCTTGCTGTAGGGGTCGCGGGCGCCGGCCGTCTTCTTCATCTGCTCGACGAACCAGTGCAGCCGCATCTCGAGGTTCATGTCCGGGTTGCCCGCATGCGCTTCGATATAGTCGTATCGGTCGCCGAGACCCAGTGCGTGATGGACCTCGTGCGACAGCGTGACCGGGCTCGATGCCCAGTTGCCGGAGTTCGGCCATTCGCAGAACTTCACGGTGAACTCGAACACGTCCGGGCCCGCGCTGTTGACGAACACGATGTCGACGTAGTAGCCCTTCGTCGTCATGGAGATCGAACGCTCGATCGCATCCTCGAGTCCCTTGATCTTGGAGACCTCGTCCGGCGCACCGTTGAGCTTGACCTTGATCTTCACGCGGATGTTCTTCGGGTCGCTGCGGTCCACCTTGTACTTCTTGCCCTGTTCGCCGGTTCTTTCGACCACCTGCGTTGCGGAGGCGACCGCAAGCTCGTCGACATCGCTGTAGGCGCCGCCCCAGAGCGCCTCCGTCTTCAGGGCCTTGTCGACGACGTCGCGGTTCTTCTTCGCGGTGTCCGGAGAGCAGCCATAGCCCGATCCCGACGAGGTGCCGTGATACGGCGTCGTGATCGCCTTCAGCAGCTTGAAGAGGTAGTAGAGACGCTGGCCCTTGGCATCCCCGAGCGGCTTGGTCCTGGCCTGCGCGATGATCCAGGCCACGTTGCCCTTGGCCACCCCGTTCAGTGCCTTGTATTCGGGAGCGGCCAGGATCTGGGTTTCGAACGCGGTCGCCTCGGTTTGCCATTCGGCATCCGTCTTGCGCTGCACGATCGAAGCCGCGCGGCCCTGCTGCAGCGTGTGCACCAACTCGTGCGCGAGCAGCAGCCGTCCGGCGTGGTGATCGGGGTCGAACTTGCCGCGCCGAAAGTGGATGTGGTTGCCGATCGTGAAGGCCTGCGCGTTCAGCTGCCGCGCGTGCTCGTTGTCTTCGGCGTCCGCGTGGATGCGTACGGCGGAGAAGTCGGCCCCGAATCGCCGTTCCATGAACAGCCGCGTGGCGGGCGGCAGCACGCGGCCGCCTGCCGTCGTGCCGAGGCCGCGGGAGAGCGTCTCCGCGACGGCCTCGCCCGGCTCGGGCGATCGTTGCAGCAGGCCGCTTTCCTGCTCTTCCTCGCGCTCGCAGCGGGCGCATGCGCGGCTGATGCGAGGTGGCGCGCGCGTGAAAGAGAGCGCGTTGTCGGGCGAACGCATCACCTGCTCGGCAATGCGGTCGGCTTCGTGTTCAAGCGGATCGTCGACCGACCCGATCGTGAGCTTGCGCTGAAGGATCCCGTGCAGTGAAGCGGGCGCGACCCACGCTGCCTTGCCGGCAGATTTTCTGGCCTGTGCCCTGGCGACCTGCGGCGCGAACATGGATCATCCCTCCCGCGACCGGCATATTAGCCCCGGGGCGTGCTGCTTGGGGATAGTCCGAAGGTCGGGGGGCCCTCGTCCCGATTGCACTTCGCGCACCCGATCTTGCGAGGCAGCGGAGATCAGCGCACCATCCGCGCCATGCATCGTGCACGCCCTTTGTTCGACGCTCCGCATCCGGTGGCTCCGAAGCTGTCCGGACTGGTGCGGGCCGCGGCGCCGGATCCTTCGCAAGCCGAAGTGGGGCGCCAGACGTTCCCCGGCTCCGGACACAGCTTCAGCAACGTTCGCATCCACGCGGGCGCCGCGATGCAGGCGCGCAGCGATCCGCTGGAAGCCGAGGCGGAGCGCACGGCCGACCGCATTCTGTCGGACCGGTCTCCGGTGTCGGGGCGTCGTGACCCTCCGCGCATCGCCTCGGCCGAACGACTCCCCGATGCACCCGGCGAAGTGCCGGCCAGCGTGCATCAGGTTTTGCAGGGTGCCGGAAGCCCGATCGCGCCCACCCTCCGACGCGACATGGAGCGGCGCTTCGATGCCGATTTCTCGTCGGTCCGGATTCATTCCGGGCCCGCTGCCGAGCAATCGGTGAGGGAAGTGGACGCCGACGCCTACACGGTGGGCCACAGCATCGTGTTCGGCGCGGGGCGGCGCGAGACCGACGTCGGCGACGGGAGGCGATTGCTTGCCCATGAACTGACTCACGTCGTTCAGCAGCGCAGCGCCTCTCCCGCGGCCGTGCAACTCCAGCGGCGGGCGCGCGATCCCGACGAAGCCGCGGCGATCACCAAGGAGGAGACGGCGCTCGCGGCGCTGGCCAAGCGCGCCCTGGCCTCGGGCAAGCCGGCGTTTGCCGTCCACGAGGTCGTGTGGCGGCTCATCAATGCCTACGGGCTCGACATGCACTTCGAACTCAGCGGCAGCCGATACGACAAGGGCCGCAAGGGCGTCTTCGTCGACTTCAAGGGCAGCGGGCCCAGGACCACGGGAACGATTGTCGCCGGCGACGATGCATTGAATCGGGTCGCCAAGGGCGACGCACCGGCGTTGGCCAAGGAGATCGAGGCGCAACTCGGGCGTGTCGATACGGCGCGCGGCGCCATCGACTACGTCTTCATCATGGGCAAGGACGTCAAGAAGAGCGACAACAAGTTCTATACCGAGGCCAAGAAGTTCTTCAAGGCCGAATATGCAAGTGCGACCCTGGTGGAGGACGTGCGCGACCTCGACGGCATCAACCAGCGCATCAACGACGGCGGCAAGCCGGTGGCCAACCTCATCATCGTCTCGCACGCGCACCCGGACGGCACCCTGCAGTTCTCTCTCGATCCGAAGGATGCGACGCCGGGCAAGGTGGAGTACTCGGAACTCAGGAAGGCCAACGACGCCGGCAGCATCACCAAGCCCAAGCCGGACCTGGTCGGCTTCTGGACCAATGTGCTGATCAGGGGCTGCAACCTCGGGCGCAGCGAGGAGATGCTGGGCGAGGTGCGTACCGCCTTCGGCGGCAGCGCGCGCGTGATCGCGCCGACCCACGGCCAGCGCTATGGCGGGGGCACCGAATCGCTGGCCGATCCGTTCTACGAGGAGCCCGGCGCGAGCAAGTTGTCCGACGAGGACGCATTCAAGCAAATGAAGGCCAAGCCCGAATACGCCTTCATCACCGACTGGAAGGCGATGCGAAAGAAGCTCAGGCGAACCACCGACCGGAGCCAGGAGGTCGCGTACGACGGCATCTTCCCGCAAAAGGGCAAGGAGATGGACCTGCTCAGGTCTCAGGCGAGGCAGCTCAACGCGAAGGACTTCACTTTCGGTGCCAGCCGCAGCGTCGGAAAGAACACGGTGTTCACCTTCACGCCGAAGGACGAATTCAAGAACGGTCCGGTCGACATCAGCGCGGAAACCCCTCCCAGCGACAGCGAGGCGATCGCGATGGCAAAGGAGAACATCGCGCGTCCGTCCGCCTACACCTTCACCGTCAAAAGAATCGCGTCAGGGCTGAAACTGAAGGTCGTCGTCGATGTCGTGCGGACCGAATGGGAGCTGCATCACGCGGAGATCCACAAGGGCGGCAAGGGCTTYGATCCGAGGCCGGGGTCCAAGCCGTGGTACGGCGATACGGACTATTGAAGCCAGCGAGCCGGGCAGGGTCAGGCCGTCCTGCCGGCGGCAGTCCCGGCCAGTTCGCGTTCATGCATCCACGCCGCCTGCTTCGGTGCGCGCTTGGTGCGAGTCCACTCGTCGAGCATCTCCCATTTCACGTCGTCGAGCTTCTTCAACTGCTCGGGCGTGGCCGCGTCGGCGGCCAATTCGAGCCGGTGGCCGCTCGGGTCATGGAAGTAGATCGATTTGAAGATCGTGTGATCGGTGACGCCGACGACCTCGATGCCCGCCGCCTCGAGCCGGGCCTTGGTCTCGAGCAGCACATCGACGCTGTCGACCTTGAAGGCGATGTGCTGCACCCAGCTCGGCGTGTTGGGATCGCGTCCCATCGGCGGTGAATTGGGGATCTCGAAGAAGGCCAGAATGTTGCCGTTGCCGGCGTCCATGAAGAGGTGCATGTACGGGTCCGGCACCTTGGTCGAAGGAACGTTGTCCTCGGCGATCGCCAGCACGAACGCCATGTTCAAGTGCTTGCGGTACCAATCGACCGTCTCCCTGGCGTCGCGGCAGCGGTAGGCGACGTGGTGGATGCGTTGAATCTTCATCGGAATCTCCGGATTGAGTGGGTTGAAGCCGTGGGGCACTATGTAGTAACGTGGGTTACTATAGGGCAAGGACAAAAGACAATCAACACTGAACCGTCTCCCTCTCTCTATGTTAT
>NZ_JBFUIU010000598.1:0-5556 GCF_056401695.1 Variovorax sp. P4_D9 | reverse complement strand
ACACGATCAAGCCCGGCGTGCTGGTCGATGTCATGCCGCCGATGGGACACTTCAACGTCCAGCTGTCTCCGGACAACCGCAAGCACTACATCGGATTCGCGGCCGGCAGCGGCATCACCCCCTTGCTGTCGATCATCAAGACCACGCTCGCGCTCGAACTGAACAGCGAGTTCACGCTCTTCTACGGCAACCGCGCATCGTCCTCCGTGATCTTCAAGGAGGAGCTGGCAGAGCTGAAGGACCTCTATCTCACGCGGCTGAACATCGTCTACATCATGAGCCGCGAACAGCAGGACATCGAGCTGTTCAACGGCCGCATCACGCGCGAGAAGTGCGAGCAGTTGTTCAAGCAGTGGATCGACCTGGAGACCGTCGACACCGCTTTCATCTGCGGACCCGAAAGCATGATGCACGAGGTGTCCGACGCCCTGCAGGCGAATGGCATGCCCAAGTCGAGCATCAAGCTCGAACTCTTCGCCGCCAGCATCCCGAAGAAGCAGGCGCACCAGGTGCACCAGGTGATCGGCAAGCAGGAATGCGAGGTCACCCTGATCATCGATGGGAGCCACGCGAGCTTCACGATGGAGAAGGACAAGGAATCGGTGCTCGACGCCGGCCTGCGCCAGGGCATCGACATGCGCTACTCGTGCAAGGGTGGCGTCTGCTCGACCTGCCGCGCCAAGGTCATCGACGGCAAGGTCGACATGGACGTCAACTTCGCGCTGGAGGACTACGAGGTCGCGCGCGGCTTCGTCCTGAGCTGCCAAGCCTTCCCGGTCACCGACAAGGTGGTGCTGGACTTCGACCAGGACACCTGAGCGCGGCCCGGCACGCCGCCCACGCCACCGGCCTACAGACCCACGCAATCTTTCCACACCATGACCTTCGACAACATACTGTTCAGCATCGAGGACGGCATCGCCCGCCTGACCTTGAACCGGCCCGACAAGCTCAACAGCTTCACGGTCGCCATGCACGAAGAGGTCCGCCAGGCGCTGGATCAGGTCCTGGCGGACAAGTCCGTCCGCGTGCTGGTGCTGACCGGCGCGGGGCGCGGCTTCTGCGCCGGACAGGACCTGTCCGATCGGGCCGTCAAGCCAGGCGCTGCGGCGGTCGACCTGGGGGAATCCGTTGAGAAGTACTACGGCCCGTTGGTACGGAGCCTGCGCGCGCTGCCGATCCCTGTGATCTGCGCCGTCAACGGCGTCGCCGCAGGGGCAGGCGCCAACCTGCCGCTGGCCTGCGACATCGTCATCGCGGCGAAGTCGGCGAGCTTCGTCGAAGTCTTCTGCCAGCTGGGTCTGATCCCGGATACCGGCGGCACCTATTTTCTGCCGCGCTTGCTGGGCACTGCGCGGGCGATGGCGTTGGCCATGCTCGGCGACAAGCTCAGCGCCGAGCAAGCCGCCGCATGGGGCCTGATCTGGAAATGCGTCGACGACGAGCAGCTCCAGCCCGAGACCGACCGGCTCGCCCGCCACTTCGCAACGGCGCTCACCCTCGGCCTGGCCCGCACCAAGCAGGCGATCTACGCCAGCCCCGCCAACACACTGGAAGTGCAGCTGGACCTCGAGCGGGACCTGATGCGGGAACTGGGCCGCAGCGCCGACTACCAGGAAGGCGTCAGCGCCTTCATTGCCAAGCGCGCGCCTCAGTTCACGGGGGCCTGACATGTCCAACGCACTTTCCAAATCCTCCCAGGTGGCTGTCATCGGCGCCGGCGCCATGGGAGCCGGCATTGCACAGATTGCTGCCGTAGCGGGCCATGAGGTCCGCCTGTTCGACATGAACGCCGCGGCGGCGCAGAAGGCGGTGTCGGGCATTCGCGCGACCTTCGCCAAGCTGGCCGAAAAGGGCCGCATGACCGTTGAAGACGCTGACGCGGCAGCGGGCAGGCTCGGCGTCATGGACGGCCTTGCGGCCCTCGCGGGATCGGCCCTGGTGGTCGAGGCAATCGTCGAGAACCTGCAGGTGAAGCGCCAGCTCTTTTCGGAACTCGAAGCGATCGTCGGCGACGAATGCATCCTTGCGACTAACACCTCCTCGATTTCGATCACTGCCATCGGCGCGGCGCTTCGGCGGCCTTCGCGATTGCTCGGCATGCACTTCTTCAACCCGGCGCCCCTGATGGCGCTGGTCGAGGTAGTCAGCGGGCTGGCGACCGGGCGCGACGTGGCGCAGGCGGTCTTCGATACGGCGCTCGCCTGGGGCAAGAGTCCCGTCCACGCGCGCTCCACGCCCGGCTTCATTGTCAACCGCGTCGCCAGACCCTACTACGCGGAAGCGCTGCGGCTGTTGGGCGAAGGGGCCGCCGATCCCGCCACGATCGATGCGGTCATGCGCGATGGCGGCGGCTTCCGGATGGGGCCCTTCGAACTCATGGACCTGATCGGCCACGACGTGAACTATGCAGTCACGCGATCGGTCTTCGAGAGCTACAGCAATGACCCACGCTTCACGCCCTCCCTGATCCAGCAGGAACTGGTCGACGCCGGATTCTTCGGCCGCAAGTCCGGCCGAGGCTTCTACGCCCATGGCGAGGGTGCCGCGCCGCCGGTGCCACAGGACCTACCCGCGGCGGATCTGCCGGGCCATGTCGTGCTGCATGGCGGCTCGACCATCGCCGTGCAACTGGCAGCCCGGATGAGGGCAGGCGAGGTGCCCTTCGAACATCGCGACGCGCCGCATCCGGACGGTCAAATCCTCGAGGCCGGAACAGCGGCTGTGTACCTCACCGACGGCCGCAGCGCCACGCAGCGCGCCAGCGAGTCGGGCCAGGCCGCGACGGTGCTGATGGACCTGGCGCTCGACCTGCAGACATCGCGACGCGTGGCGCTGACCGTCGCGGACCAGGGCAGCGCTGCCGATCTCGCCAGTGCGGCAGCCGTGTTCCAGCGCGCCGGCTTCGCAGTGTCTCGGCTGGAGGACGTGCCCGGCATGGCGGTGATGCGCACCGTCGCGATGCTGGCCAACGAAGCCGCGGACGCGGTGAACCAGGGCGTCTGCGACGCCGCGGGCGCCGACCTGGCGATGAAGAAGGGCGTCAACTACCCGCGCGGTCCCCTGTCGTGGGCCGATGCGGTCGGATTGAGCCACGTCCTCGGCGTGCTCGACAACCTGGCCACCGTCTACGGGGAGGATCGCTATCGCGCCTCGCCGCTGACCCGACGCAAGGTCTGGAGCAATGGTCAGTTCTTCGCCTGACGCCTCATCGATTGCATTTGCCCCACACCCCATTGCCCGCACCGCGGGCTCATGAAACACCCAAGGAGAAGACAACATGGTCCAGCGTTACCCCAACCCCGGCGATCTTGAAGCGATCGAAACCGCCAGCCGAGACGAGTTGTCGGCCCTGCAGTTGCAACGGCTGAAGACGACTCTGAAGCACGCCTATGAGAACGTGCCGCACTACCGCGCCAAGTTCGACGCGGCGGGTGTGCATCCCGACGACCTCAAGCAGCTTGCCGACCTCGCCAAGTTCCCGTTCACCGGGAAGAAGGACCTGCGCGACAACTACCCGTTCGGCATGTTCGCCGTTCCGCGCGAGCAGGTCGTGCGCGTCCATGCCTCGAGCGGCACCACCGGCAAGCCGACGGTGGTCGGCTACACCGCGAAGGACATCGACACCTGGGCCACCGTGGTCGCGCGCTCGATCCGAGCGGCCGGCGGCCGCAAGGGCGACATCTGTCACATCTCCTACGGCTACGGCCTGTTCACGGGCGGCATGGGTGCGCACTACGGCGCGGAGCGCCTGGGCTGCACGGTGATCCCAATGTCCGGCGGGCAGACCGAGAAGCAGGTCCAGCTGATCCAGGACTTCAAGCCGAACATCATCATGGTGACGCCGTCGTACATGCTGAACCTGATCGAGGAGTTCCAGCGCCAGGGGCTCGATCCGGCTGACAGCTCGCTGAAGGTCGGCATCTTCGGTGCCGAACCTTGGACCGACGCGATGCGCGCCGAGATCGAAGCGCGCGCGGGCCTCGATGCGGTCGACATCTACGGCCTGTCCGAAGTGATGGGCCCGGGCGTGGCGAGCGAGTGCGTCGAGAGCAAGGACGGTCCCGTGATCTGGGAGGACCACTTCTACCCCGAAATCATCGACCCCGAGACCGGCGAAGTGCTGCCCGACGGCGAAGAAGGCGAACTGGTCTTCACCTCGCTGACCAAGGAGGCGCTGCCGATCATCCGCTACCGCACGCGCGACCTGACCCGATTGCTGCCACCCACGTCGCGCGCGATGCGCCGGATCGGCAAGATCACCGGCCGCTCCGATGACATGCTGATCATTCGCGGCGTCAACGTCTTCCCGACGCAGATCGAGGAACTGATCCTGAAGATGCCGAGCCTGGCGCCGATCTATCAACTGGTCGTCTCCCGCGACGGCCACCTCGACAAGCTGGATGTCTTGGTCGAAGCCCGGCCCGGCATCCCGCTGTCCGCGAAGGAAACCGAGACCCTGTCCCGCGAGCTTTCGCATCGCATCAAGGTTCAAGTCGGCGTGAGCACCAAGGTCGACGTACTGGCCGCGGACTCCGTGGCGCGTACAAGCACCGGCAAGGCGATGCGGGTCCTAGACAAGCGCCCGAAGGTCATGCCCGAACGGCCGGTTGGCGCCATCTGAACCAATAGGAGAAACAATCTTGAACGCCCTGATCTGCGATGCGATTCGCACACCCTTCGGCCGCTATTTCGGCGCGCTCTCCACCGTTCGCGCCGACGACCTGGCGGCGCTGCCGCTCAAGGAACTAGTGCGACGCAATCCCGGCGTCGATTGGGCGGCTGTCGATGACGTCCTGTACGGATGCGCGAACCAGGCGGGCGAGGACAACCGCAACGTCGGTCGCATGGCCGTCCTGCTTGCGGGCCTGCCGGTCGACGTGCCGGCCAATACCGTGAACCGACTGTGCGGATCGAGCTTGGACACGATCGGCTTGGCCGCGCGCACCATCAAGTCCGGCGACGCGCAGCTCGTCATCGCGGCGGGCGTCGAGAGCATGACACGGGCGCCATTCGTGCAGGGCAAGGCGGAGAGCGCCTTCTCGCGAAGCGCAAGGATCGAGGACACGACGATCGGGTGGCGCTTTGTGAATCCCTTCGGTGCTATTCAAGRCTTCCACTTCGGTCCTCCGAGAAACTCTCACTCATWCGTTTCCACTCCTTAATTGCAAGATCCCARGGAGGGGCATACAGGCACGCAAAAAACTTCTCAAACATCTCAAACATCTCAAACATCTCAAATTTCCTTTCAGTTTCATTTGCCATCAAGGCTTGCTCTGGATGAGCTTGGCCGATCCGACTCGCTGCCGATGCCGTGATCGATACCCTTCGGCGTCTTCAAACTGCAAGTTGTGCTTCAGGCAGGCTTGGCTCATCGACCAGCGGCATTGCGGCCCGCTGGGTGTCACGCTCGTAGGTGCGAGAACCGATCACCAGCATCCAGGCGGCAGCGATCCCGAACAGCGGTGTCACCGCCAATGCCGTCTGCAGCCCGAAGGCGTCGGAGAGTACGCCCCCAATGAGCGGTCCCATTGCCATGCCGAACAGGTTCTGGAG
>NZ_JBFUIU010000597.1:0-5573 GCF_056401695.1 Variovorax sp. P4_D9 | reverse complement strand
GCCCGACGGCGAGACGCTGTTGGCGTCGCCGCCGGCACCGATCGCGATCAACCAGCACCTCTATCGCAAGCTGAGCTTCGACCCCGCGAAGTGGGTGYCAGTCACGATGATCGCCACCGTGCCGAACGTGCTGGTGGTGAATCCCAAGCTGCCGGTGCACAGCGTGCCCGAGCTCATTGCCTACCTGAAGGCGAATCCCGGCAAGCTCAGCTACGGCTCCCAAGGCAACGGCACCACCTCGCACCTGACCGCCAGCATGTTCATGCAGCTGACCGGAACCGAGATGGTCCACGTCCCGTACAAGGGCACGGCGCCGGCGCTGGTCGACCTGATCGGCGGACAGATCGACGTCTTCTTCGACAACCTGAGCTCGTCGCTGCCCTTCCACCAGAGCGGCAAGGTGCGCATCCTCGCGATCGCCGATGAGCAGCGCTCGCGCACCCTGCCTGAAGTGCCCACCTTTGCCGAGCAGAAGCTGCCGGCCATGAACGCCGTGACCTGGTTCGCCCTGGTGGCACCGCCCGGGACGCCTGCCGCCAAGGTACAGGCGACGCAGAAGGCCTTTGCCGACGCGCTCGCGCTGCCGGACGTCAAGCGGCAGTTCGCCGAACAGGGCGCCGAGCCGCGCGGCTGGGACAGTGCGCGGACCGGCCAGTTCATCCAGGCCGAGTCCGCCAAGTGGGCCACGGTCATCAAGAACGCCAACGTCACACTGGACTAACACCATGACCCAAGACACCCAACCGATCCACTGGGCCGGCCCTGGCCTCACGCGCATTCCCTTTGCGCTCTACAGCGATGCGCAGACCGCGGCCCAGGAACAGGCGCGGATCTTCCGCGGCGAGGTCTGGAATTACCTGTGCCTGGAGGCCGAACTGCCCGACGGCGGTAGCTACCGCACCACCTTCGCCGGCGAGACGCCGGTGGTGGTGGTGCGCGACGACGACGGCGAGATCTACGCCTTCGAGAACCGCTGCGCACACCGCGGCGCGCTGATCGCGCTCGAGAAGTCCGGCCGCGCCGAGAACTTCCAGTGCGTCTACCACGCCTGGAGCTACAGCCGCCAGGGCGATCTCACGGGCATCGCCTTCGAGAAGGGCGTCAAGGGGCAGGGCGGCATGCCGGCCGGCTTCTGCAAGGAAGAACACGGCCCGCGCAAGCTGCGCGTCGCGACCTTCTGCGGTCTGGTCTTCGGCAGCTTCAGCGAGGACGTGCCCGGCATCGAGGAGTACCTCGGCGACGAGATCTGCGCCCGCATCGAGCGCGTGCTGCACAAGCCGGTCGAAGTCATCGGCCGCTTCACGCAGGCGCTGCCGAACAACTGGAAGCTGTATGTGGAGAACGTCAAGGACAGCTACCACGCGAGCCTGCTGCACATGTTCTTCACCACCTTCGAACTCAACCGCCTGTCGCAGAAGGGCGGCGTGATCGTCGACCAAAGCGGCGGCCACCACGTGAGCTATTCGATGATCGACCCCGCGGCCGAAAAGGACGCCTCGTACAAGGAGCAGGCCCTGCGTTCGGACAATGAACGCTATCGTCTCAAGGACCCGAGCCTGCTGGCCGGCTTCGCCGAGTACGGCGACGGCGTGACGCTGCAGATCCTCTCTGTGTTCCCGGGCTTCGTACTGCAGCAGATCCAGAACTGCCTGGCGGTGCGGCAGGTGCTGCCCAAGGGGGTGGAGCGCACCGAGCTCAACTGGACCTACCTGGGCTACAGCGACGACACGCCCGCGCAGCGCAAGGTGCGGCTCAAGCAATCGAACCTGATCGGTCCGGCCGGTTTCATCTCGATGGAAGATGGTGCGGTCGGTGGCTTCGTGCAGCGCGGCATTGCCGGCGCGCGCGACTATGACGCGGTCGTCGAGATGGGCGGCGACGGCGCCGATTCCAGCGAGGGACGCGCCACCGAAGCCTCGGTGCGAGGTTTCTGGAAGGCCTATCGACACCACATGCGCGCCTGATCTCAGAGGAAAGCCACACCATGATCGACCTGCTGGCGCTCTGCGCCTTCCATGCCGCCTACGCCGACGCCATCGACAGCGATGCACTCGAACGATGGCCCGACTTCTTCGCCGACGCCGCCGACTACCGCATCACGCACATCGAGAACGAACGCGAGGGCCTGCCCGCCGGCATCGTCTACGCCGACTCGCGCGCCATGCTCGAAGACCGCATCGCGGCCCTGCGCGAAGCCAACATCTACGAGCGCCAGCGCTACCGCCACATCCTCGGCATGCCGCTGCTGCTGAAGGCCGAGGACCAGCAAGCGGAGGCGCGCACGCCCTTCCTGGTGGCGCGCATCATGGCCGCCGGCCAGACGGAAGTGTTCGCCACCGGCGTCTACCAAGACCGCTTCGTGCGGCGGGACGGACGGCTGCTGCTGCAGTCGCGCGTGGCCGTCTGCGACAGCACGGTGACGGACACGCTGCTCGCCTTGCCGCTGTGAGCGCGAGCGCCCGAACCCACGCGCCGCCGCGCCGCCTGGCGCTGGCGGCCGGCGACCCCAACGGCATCGGCCCCGAGATCGCGCTCAAGGCCATGGCCGCGCTGCCGCGCGATGCGCGCGCCGGCATCCACTTGTACGGTCCGGCCAGCGTGCTGGAACGCACGGCCGCGACACTCGGCTACAGTGCGCTGCTTGGCGAGTTGCACATCGTCGACGCCGGAGACCTCCCGGCCGAGTCCGCCCAGCCCGGCCGCATCGACGCCGCAGCGGGTGCATCGGCCGTCGCATCGGCGACGGCGGCGATCGAGGCCTGCCGGCGCGGCGAGGTCGACGCGGTGATCGCGTGTCCGCATCACGAGACCGCGATCCATCGCGCCGGCATCGCCTTCAGCGGCTACCCCTCGCTGGTCGCGCGCGTCTGCGCCGTGCCGGAGGATTCGGTGTTCCTGATGCTGGTCGGCGGCGGCCTCCGGATCGTGCATGCGACCTTTCACGAAAGCGTGCGCGCCGCGCTCGACCGGCTCACGCCGGCGCTGGTGGCTGCGGCGGCGCGAGCGGGCGCGCGGGCGTGCGCGCTGCTGGGCGTTCCCGCACCCTCGATCGGCGTCTTCGGCATCAATCCGCATGCCTCCGAGGGCGGACTGTTCGGCCCGGAGGACGCCGCCATCGTCGAACCGGCCGTGCGCACGCTGCGGGCCGAGGGCCTGCGCGTCGACGGCCCCTGCGGCGCGGACATGCTGCTGGCGCAGCGCCGGCACGACCTCTACGTCGCGATGCTGCACGACCAGGGTCACATCCCGATCAAGCTTCTGGCGCCGAACGCGGCGAGCGCACTCAGCATCGGCGCCGACGTGCTGCTGTCGAGCGTCGGCCACGGCAGTGCGATGGACATCGCGGGCCGCGGCTTCGCCGACTGCAGCGCGTTGCTGCGAACCCTCGCGCTGCTCTCGGCCGTGCCGGACCCGGCCCCCTCTCTTTCAGGAAAGTGAATGCCATGACCCATCTCGTGGCCATTGCGAACAGCGACATCGTGTTCGACTGCGCCGACTCCGAATCCGTGCTCGACGCCGCGTTGCGCGCCGGCATCGAGTTGCCCTATTCCTGCCGCAAGGGCGTGTGCGGCAACTGTGCCGGACGGGTCGAGGCCGGCGAGGTTGCGGGCCTCGGCGGCGCCTCGATGCGCAACGAGAGCTGCCTGCCCGAGCAGCTGCTCTTCTGCATGTGCGCGCCGCGCACGGACCTGGCGATCGCGCCCGTCTCGTGGCACCACGTCGACCCGGCGGCGCGCAAGCGCTTCCAGGCCAAGGTGTTCAGGAACCAGCTTGCGGCGCCCGACGTCTCGGTGCTGCAACTGCGCCTGCCGGCCGGGCAGCGCGCCAAGTTCCACGCCGGGCAGTACCTGCAGATCGACGTCGGCAACGGCACCACGCGCTGCTACTCGATGGCCAACGCGCCGCACGAGAGCGACGCGCTGACGCTGCACATCCGGCATGTGCCGGGCGGCGCCTTCAGCGCCCGCGTGCCCGGCCTGCAGCAGGGCGAGCTGCTGGACATCGAACTGCCCTTCGGCGCCGTCACGCTCGAAAGCGCATCGACGCGGCCGCTGGTCTTCGTCGCCGGCGGCACGGGCTTCGCGCCGGTCAAGTCACTGATCGACGACATGGCTAAGCGGCGGGTCGTGCGGCCTATCACGCTGATCTGGGGCGCGCGCCGGGCCGAGGGCCTCTACCTGCGCCCTGCCGTGGCACGCTGGCAGCGCCAGTGGCCGGACTTCCGCTTCGTCGCTGCGCTGAGCTATGACGCGACGCAGGCGGGCGGCGACGCCTTCTCGGGTCGGGTCGACGAGGCGCTGGCCGCGTACTGCCCGGAACTCGCGGGGCACGAGGTCTATGCCTGTGGTTCGCCGGGCATGGTCCATGCGGTGCGCGAGATGGCGCTGGGGCGCTGCGGCCTCGATGCGGCCGACTTCCACGCCGATGTGTTCGTGGACGGGCCCGCCACGCAGACCACGGCGTCGTGCATTCCGGCGGCGGCCTGACCGTTGCTGGGGCGGTTTGCGCCGGTTCTCGCAAGCGCTA
The DNA here is from genome assembly GCF_056401695.1 of Variovorax sp. P4_D9. Classification (NCBI taxonomy): domain Bacteria; kingdom Pseudomonadati; phylum Pseudomonadota; class Betaproteobacteria; order Burkholderiales; family Comamonadaceae; genus Variovorax; species Variovorax sp. P4_D9. Next base: position 1,046 of record NZ_JBFUIU010000597.1, on the reverse strand, counting down.
GCATTCCCCTCCCATGGGAATCAGCGCCCGCCTGCTGGCCGACGCCGTGCTGCTGCTGCACGGCCTGTTCATCCTGTTCGCGGTTGCGGGCGGTGTCCTCGTGTGGCGCTGGCCGCGGCTGGCGTGGCTGCATCTGCCGGCCGCGGTCTGGGCCGGCTGGGTGGTGTCGGCAGGCTGGATCTGCCCGCTGACGCCGCTCGAGAACGCCTTGCGCCGCAGCGCCGGCGAGGCCGGCTACGGCGGCGGCTTTCTGGAGCACTACCTGCTCGCGCTGATCTACCCGGAAGGGTTGACGCGGCCGCTGCAGGTGGCACTAGGCCTCGGCGTGCTGCTGCTCAATGTGCTGCTCTACGCGCTGCGCTTCGCCCGGCATTCGCCGAAGGGCCGATGACGGCCGGCGGCTGCGACAAGCGCCGCGTCCCGCCTCAGCGGCGCACAGTCCCCATCAGCGCCAGCAGCGACAGCCCGACAACGCCGCCGCCGAACTCCATCGCGGTGCGCACGATGTCGCCCTGGTGCGCGACGTCATAGCCCGCCAGCATCGCCGGCAGCCCCATCGCCAGATAGGCGATCACGAACAGCACGGATAGCACGCCGGCCCGCTCCTGCGGCGCGATCAGCGCCACCACGCTGCGCAGCGCGCCCTGGAAGCCGGTGCCGAAGCCGAGCCCAGCGACCGCGCTGCCGAGCAGGAACAGCAGCACCGAGTGGAGCGAGATCGCGGTCATGACGATCGCCATCCCGACGATCAGCGCCAGCGAACCGAGGCGCATCAGCGCCTTGGGCGAAGCCTCGCGGATCAGGAACACCGCCAGCGCACCGCTGCCGGCCAGCACGAACAGCGCCAGCCCACCGATCAAGACCGAGGTGGAGCCTGAGAAACTGCGGATCAGCGTCGGACCCAGCGAGGCGTAGAAGCCGGCCATGGCCCAGACCGCGACCAGCGCCGGCGCCGCCAGCAGCAAGGGGCCCCGCACCGCGGGCGGCACGGCCAGCCGCGGCTTCAGCGAGGCCAGGGCACCGGGCCGCRCCGGCGCGGTCTCTTC
>NZ_JBFUIU010000596.1:0-5579 GCF_056401695.1 Variovorax sp. P4_D9 | reverse complement strand
CTCCAACAGGACCATCTTCCATGGCTTACAGCATCGACCTTTCCGGCCGCGTGGCCTTCGTCACCGGCGCATCGAGCGGCCTCGGCGCCCAGTTCGCCAAGACGCTGGCCCGGGCCGGCGCCGCGGTGGTGCTGGCCAGCCGCAACACCGACAAGCTAAAGGAACTGCGCGCCCGCATCGAGGGCGAGGGCGGCGATGCCCACGTGGTCGAGCTCGACGTCACCGACCTCGGCAGCATCAAGGCCGCCGTGGCGCGTGCCGAGACGGAGGTCGGGCCGATCGACGTGCTGGTCAACAACTCCGGCGTCAGCAACACGCAGCGCCTGAAGGATGTCTCGAGCGAAGACTACGACTTCATCTTCGACACCAACGTCAAGGGCTCCTTCTTCGTCGCCCAGGAGGTCGGCAAGCGGATGCTGGCGCGTGCCAAGGGGGCGGCGCCGGGCACCTACATCGGCGGGCGCATCATCAACATCGCCTCGGTGGCGGCGCTCAAGGTGCTGCCGCAGATCGGCGTCTACTGCATGAGCAAGGCCGCGCTGGTGCAGATGACCAAGGCCATGGCGCTCGAATGGGGCCGTTTCGGCATCAACGTCAACGCCCTGTGCCCGGGCTACATCGCGACCGAGCTCAACGAGGAGCACTGGGTCACCGACGGCGGCCAGAAGCTGGTCGGCATGCTGCCGCGCAAGCGGGTCGGCAAGCCCGAGGACCTCGACGGCCTGATCGTGCTGCTGGCCAGCGGCCAGAGCCACTTCGTCAACGGCGCGGTGATCGCGGCCGACGACGGCTTCGCGCTCTGACGCCACGGAGGGTCGGCGCTATCGCGGCCGGGCTGGCGGCGGGCTGGTAGCGGGTCACGGCCTGGCTTCTCCCGCCGGGCGCAGCACGATGCGGGCCTCGAAGCCGTGGGCCGCACCGGGCGGCGGCGAAGCGAGCTCGAGCTGGGCGCCAAGCTTTTCGACGATGGTGCCGACAATCGACAGCCCGAGGCCGTAGCCGGCGCGGTCGGAGGAGTGGCGCACATGGCGGTGCTGCAAGGTGCTCAACTGGGCCGCGTCGACCCCGGGACCGAAGTCGCGGACCGCCAGCGTGCAGGGCGCCATCACCTCGATCACGACGCGGCCACGTCCATACCGAAGGCCGTTCTCGATCAGGTTGCGCAGCGCGATGGCGAGCGCATCGACGTCGCCGAGCGCGATTGGAGGCTCGCTGTCCGGCACCTTGAGCGACAGGCGCTCGTTGACCCGCGGATCCTGCCAGAACTCCTGCGCCACCGTGCCGGCCAGCTGGACCAGATCGATCGGCGCCCGTGTCAGCGAGGCGCCGGATTCGGCCCGCGACAGCTGCAGCAGTTTCTCCGTCCGGTGGCCGAGCATCTGCAGCGCATCGAATGCAGCCTGCACGTCCTCGCGCTTCAGATCGTGCTCGAGGGCGGTCTGCAACCGGAGCCGTGCGGCGGCGAGCGGCGTGCGCAGTTCGTGCGCTGCGTTCGAGGCCAGTGCGCGCTCGACGTCGAGCGATTGAGACAGCCGCTCGAGCAATTGGTTGACGTGGTCGCCCACCGAACGCAGCTCCTTCGGCAGGCCCGGCAGGCGGATCGGACGGAGGTCGACGCCGCTGCGCTGCTCGATCTCGCCGGCCAACTGCTGCAGCGCCCGCAACTCCTTGCGGGCCACGTTGCGCAGCACCAGGGCCAGCAGCGGCAGCACCGCACCCAGCGGGATGATGAGGCCGAAGAGGGTCCGGTTGAGCGCGGTGCGCCGTTTGTGCAGCGGATCGGCGACCTGGAGGAACAAGTCGCGCGTGGGATGCCGCACCGTGTAGACGCGCCACGGATCGGCGTTGGCGAGACCGGGCGCCAACGGGACGTCGAAGGCGTCGACCGGCGCCTCGATCGATCGCAGCAGCACGCGCTCGTGCAGGTTGACTACCCGGTAGATCACGGCGTCGGTCGGATACAGCTGCGGCGGCGCGATCAGCGGAGGCGGCGTGGCGGGGTTCTCGCGCTGCAGCTTGTCGAGCTCCTGCACCGCCATGTCGAATATCCGGTGCGAGACCTCGATCAGCTCGCTGTCGAAATTGTGGTTGATCTCGCGGTCCACGTACCAGACGACGCCGAGCACGCACAGCAGCCATACGCCGCCGACCCAGAGGATCAGCGTTCGCGTGAGGCGGCCTGCGAGCGAATCGCGCCGGCCCATCTGCTTGACAGCGATCCGCTGCAGCAGCCTGGGGTTCATTCGTCCTCTTCGTCCGGCGCGAATGAGAGCCGGTAGCCGAGACCCCGCAGCGTCTGGATGTACTTGCGTCCCAGCTTGCGCCGAAGGCGGCTGATGAAGACTTCCAGCGTGTTGCTGTCGGCCTCGTCGCCGAAGCCGTAGAGCGCATCGGCCAGGTTCTCGCGGGTGTGGATGCGGTCGGGGCGGGTGGCCATGACGCGCAGCAAGGCCCACTCCTTCTGGGTCAGCGTGACCGGAACGCCGTCCTTGCGGACCAGGTCGTGCGCGATGTCGATCTCCAGCGCGCCGATCTTCAGCACCGGCGCGCTGCTGGTGCTGCGCCGCCGTTCGACCGCGCGCAGCCGCGCCAGCAACTCGGCCGGGTCGTAGGGCTTGATCAGGTAGTCGTCGGCGCCGGCGTCGAGGCCGCGGATGCGGTCCGTCACCTGGTCGCGGGCGGTGAGCACGATCACGATCGGGCGTTCACGCAGGGCGCGGATGGTCGGCAGCAGGGACAGGCCGTCCCCGTCGCCCAGGTGCRGGTCGAGCAGCACGGCCGCGTACTGCACGGCGGCCAGCGCGGCGCGCGCTTCCGCGAGGCCCGGCGCCACGTCGACCACGAAGGCCTTGGCCGCGAGATAGCTGCAGACGGCGTCTGCCAGTGCGACGTCGTCCTCGACCAGCAATATGCGCACGGGGCGGTCCTTTCCAAAAGGAAGGAGTCTAGTGTGAGCTTCAGGCTGGGTTCATGCGGGTGGCCTAAGCTCGCGCCGCATGATTCGCACTGCCGCTTCCAGTCCGCTCGCCCTGACCGTGTTAGCCCTGGCCCTGCTGCTCCTCTGGGACGCCAGCGGCCTCGACCTCGTGCTGGCCCGGATGGCGGGCACGCCAACTTGCTTCCCCCTGCGCGACGACGGGTTCCTGGGCTAGGTGATGCATGAGGGAGCCAAGGCGCTGAGCTGGGTCCTGGCGGGTGCGGCTGGCGCCCCAGCCCCTGCTTTCGCAGGCCTGGCGCAATGGCGCGCTGCTGTTCGTTGTGGCGGCGATGGTCGCCGGCAGCGCGATGGCGATGAACCGGCAGCGCAACAACGCCCATCTGCGCTACATGATGAACCCGCCGGCGGGCCTCTATTCCACCGGCGCCGCCGTGCTGCGGCCCCTCTTCAGCCAGAGTCGCAAGCTGATCCCGATCACGGGCGGCGCCGCGCTGGGTGCCAGCTACGCGGGCCAGGCGAAGCCGCCGTTGTTCGTGCTGGTGGTGGGTGAAACGGCACGCGCCGACCACTTCGGGCTCAAGGGCTATGCGCGCGACACGACGCCGCAGCTCGCGGCGCGGCAGGTGCTGAGCTACCGCGACGTCCACTCCTGCGGCACCAACACGCTGGCCTCGGTGCCGTGCATGTTCTCGCCGCTGAACAAGGGCGCTTTCGAGGCGCGCAAGGACGACTACGTGAACCTGATGGATGTGCTGCAGGCTTCCGGCCTGGCGGTGTTGGGTGTTCTGGCTTGACAACCAGGCCGGCGGCTGCAAGGGCGTATGCGACCGTATTCCCCATGCCTCGGCCTTCGATCCGCTCGACGAAGCCGTCAAGAGCGCGCTGTCGAGGGCGACGAGTGCCTCGACGACGTCATGCTCAAGGGTCTGGACGAGCGCCTGGCCGCATTGCCCGCCGAGCGCCGCGCCAGGGGCGTGGTGCTGGTGATGCACCAGATGGGAAGCCACGGGCCTTCGTACTTCAAGCGTTCCTCGCCCGATGCGAAGCGCTTCCTGCCCGAGTGCAAGAGCAATGCGCTGGCCGAGTGCAGGCATTCCGAATTGCTCAATGGCTACGACAACTCGATCGCCTACACCGACCGCTTCCTCGGCAAGACCATCGATTGGCTCAAGACGAAGTCCAGGCGCTTCGATTCGGCGCTGTTCTACCTGAGCGACCATGGCGAATCGCTGGGCGAGTACGGCCTGTTCCTGCACGGCGTTCCTTATGGCTTCGCGCCCGAGGTGCAGAAGCAGGTGCCGAGGCTGACCTGGTTCAGCGACGGCATGAAGGCCCGGCGGCAGCTGTCGACGGCCTGCATGGAGGCGGGGCTCGACACGTCGCTGACGCACGACAACCTCTACCACACGGTGCTCGGCGTGCTGGACGTCGCGACGCCGACCTACCAGCCGGCGCTCGACGCCCTGGCCTCGTGCCGTGGGGACGACGCGCTGGCTACTTCTTCTCGCGAGGCAGCCGGCCCATCAGGTAGAACTCCGGGTTAGGCTGCATCCCGCTGAAGCTCGCCAGCCGGTTCGAGAGGCCGAAGAAGGCGGTGATGGCGGCGATGTCCCAGATGTCCTCGTCGTCGAAGCCGTGGGCATGCAGCGGCGCGAAGTCGCTGTCGTCGATCTCGTGCGAGCGCTCGCAGACCTTCATCGCGAACTCGAGCATCGCCCGCTGGCGCGGCGTGATGTCGGCCTTGCGCCAATTGACCGCCACCTGGTCGGCCACCAGCGGTTTCTTTTCGTAAATGCGCAGCAGGGCGCCGTGCGCCACCACGCAATAGAGGCATTGGTTCACCGCGCTTGTGGCGGTGACGATCATCTCGCGGTCGCCCTTGGTGAGGGAGCCTTCCTCCTTGAGCATCAGCGCGTCGTGGTAGGCGAAGAAGGCGCGCCACTCGGCCGGGCGGCGCGCGAGGCCGAGGAACACGTTGGGCACGAAGCCGGCCTTCTCCTGGACCGCGRGCGCCGCGGCGCGGATGTCGTCGGGCAGGTCCTTGAGTTCGGCCAGGGGGTAGCGATCGGTCATCGGGGTCTCCTTGATTCTTGGTGTCGGGCACCGGGCCGATCATAGGGAATGGGGGAGGTGGAACTGGCTGTCGTCCTTGAGCTCGACACCCGTCAGGCCACGGCGCAGGGCCTCGCGCAGCAGCCATCCGAGCCTGAAGGCGGCGGTGGCGTACGGCAGGCCTTCGGACCGCACGTTCGAGATGCAGTTGCGCTCGGCGTCGTGGCGGCCACGCCGCGGGGCATGGGTGATGTAGATCCCCAGGCTGTCGGGCGAACTCAGGCCCGGCCGTTCGCCGATCAGCATAATCGCCAGGCGCGCGCCGAAGGCCTCGCCGACCTCGTCCGCCAGGGCGACTCGGGCCTGCGTCGCGATCACCACCGGTGCCAGCGACAGGTCCGGCGGCAAATGCGTGCGCAGAGCCGCCAGCAGCGGCGCGGCATGGCGGGCCACCGCCAGCGAGGACAGTCCGTCGCCGACCACGATGCACAGGTCGACGGGCGCGGGCGCATCGGCCCGTAGCCGCTGTGCGTCGGCGGCGTCGAGCTGCCGGCCGAGGTCGGGTCGCCGCAGGTAGGCGGTGCGGTCG
>NZ_JBFUIU010000595.1:0-5603 GCF_056401695.1 Variovorax sp. P4_D9 | reverse complement strand
GTGCTGAAGCGGTCAGCCCCGGTCACTGGCAGGTTTTCGACACCGGCGCGCAGCGTCGGGTCCGGAAGCTGGCCCRCAGCGCTGGCGAGCTCGGACGCGCTCGCTATACCCGCGCGTGCGGCGCGAGCGGATTCGGAACGTTGTACGGCCAAGTCGAGGGCTACCTCGAGGGTCAAGGGTGCCGCGTCTACCAGGTGGGGCAGCAGTGCGGCGGCTAAGGCGGCCGCACGCAGGAATGGGGATTGCATAAAAACTCCGAAGACAAATGAGACAACAGCTGACAAGCGGACAAGCCGCACCAGCGCCGTTCAGTCGACGGAAATTTCAGACTCGAAGTCTGAGCGTGGAGAGGAAGAGTGGGTCAGGCGGAGGTCGCACCTCCGGTGTCGTCGCGACCGGAAACGCGGCAGCGAGCTGTGCTTCGAGCACAAGCGGCACAACCAATACCTGGATGACCGCCGGAAGCGACGGGGTGGCTACCTTGACCTGTTCGTGCGATAGCTTCATGTCGGCAGCATGCTGGTGACAAAGCACGGGCTGTGCCGAATCCATGCCTTCACAGGGTTCGCCGGCAGCCATCATTTGCGCCATCGCTACCGCGTCGGCCGCGCCAGGGCAGACGTAGCTCGCCAACGCCAGCTGCGAGAACAGCAGCGACAGGACCACAGCGAACGCGGTCGTGCTGCGATGGAGGCGACGGAAGAACATGACAGTCGAGAGTGTAGCGTCTTGGCTTCTGCCGCGGAGGGTCGCCAGCATCGGCCTAACGGCAGCAAGAAGAGGCCGGAGCAAGCTGTACGGGCGGACACTTGTTCGTGCCGTACGAGCAGAACACGCAGCAGTCGCCTACCTTTGGGTGCAGGAGCGCCCGACAGCTCTCGCACTCGTAAAACCACTGGCACGCGTCGGTCGGCATCATTTCTTCCTTCACGTGGCCGCACTCGGGACACGTAACAGTCGATTGCAGGACAACTGTGCTCATCGGAGGTGCTTTACGGAAGACGGGAATCCTGCGTCGGACGTAGCCTTCGTCAAGATTGCTGGTGTCGTTCTACTGGGGTCAAAAGTCACTACGGCCTGCTTGCTCGTGAAGTCCACCTTTGCAGAGTCGACGCCCGGCACCCGTTCCAGGGCCTTGCGAACCGTAATCGGGCAGACGGCGCAGTCCATGTTGGCGACGTCGAGCGTTGCCGTGCGGATTCCCGCAGCAAACGTCGATGAAGCTGCAGTCAGAGCAGCCAGAAGGAGCGCGAGAGGTTTGTTCATGGCGGCTTCCTGGACCTGCACAGCAGGCAGACGCTCCAATCGCGGCGGCAGCGCCAGCGAGGACAGAGCCGAGGGTGGCCCAGCGATTTGGCAAGATGGTTTCCTTCCAGGTCAACTGCAGTTAGTCTCTGACCGTACCTGAGTACGGAGTCAATCCCATGATGGAAAAGATGACTATTGGCCGGCTAGCAACCGCAGCCGGCGTCAATGTTGAGACGGTCAGGTACTACCACCGACGCGGCCTTCTGCCGCCGCCGGAGCGCATGTCTGGCAGTATCGGGAGGTATCCGCCCGCCGCGCTCACGCGCCTGTGCTTCATCAAGCGCTCGCAGGCAATCGGATTTTCACTGGACGACGTTCAAGCGCTCTTGTCGCTTGAGGATGGTCAGGCATGTAAGGCAGCGCAGGCAATTGGCGAACGCAAGCTAGCCGACGTACGGCAACGCCTCAAGACCCTATTGGCGCTTGAGACTGCCTTGCAGCAACTGGTCAAACAGTGCACGACATCCAAGCGGAAAGTAAGCTGCCCGCTCATCGACGCCCTGATGAATGCAGAAGGCGCTGAGCCGGGTAGCACCGGTTGACCCCACAGTCGGACGGACTTCAAGTCCCCGTACCTCACGTGGCCCGGCGCTTGACCGGGAGCGATGGCACGAGCATCACCGCACATGGAGCATTGCTAGTCACTTGCTCTTCGAGGGAGCCGGCCAACCGCCTTGCAAGTGCTGAGCGCTCGCAATGGCCAAGCACCACGACGTCTGCATTTAGCTCCCGTGCTTGCAGAACAATTTGCTCCGCCGGCACCCCTTCCGCAAGGTGAACCTCGACTGTGACGCCGGCGCGCGCGGCTGCCGGCTCTAGGCCCCGCAGCATCTGCCACGTGTGGCGGCGCTCCGCTTCCAACTCCACTTGAGGCCGCTTCTGGCGGAGGTCTATGACTGCGAGGGCGTGCAGCGTTGCTTCCAATCCCTGCGCCAAGTCGAAGCTCAGGTTCAACGCATTGGCCGAGCGGGGTGACCCATCGATCGCGACGAGGACATTGCGCAGCATAGGAACCTCTCTTGGCTAGATGGCGCGTTGATTGACCCGTTTAGATAGCTCTTCGGTGCTTTCCTTACGTTCGCTGTATCGGTCTACCAAATAGGGACTGACGTCGCGCGTGAGTAGCGTGAACTTGAAGAGCTCCTCCATCACATCGACGACTCGGTCGTAGTAGCTCGAGGGCTTCATCCGACCGCCTTCGTCGAACTCGAGGAACGCCTTGGCCACGGACGACTGATTCGGGATGGTCAGCATCCGCATCCACCGACCCAGCACTCGCATCTGGTTGACCGCGTTGAAGGACTGCGAACCGCCAGAGACTTCCATGACCGCAAGGGTCTTGCCCTGCGTTGGCCTCACGGCTCCCAAGGCCAGCGGAATCCAGTCAATCTGCGCCTTCATGAGTCCGGTCATTGCGCCATGCCGCTCGGGTGAAGTCCACACCATGCCTTCGGCCCACTCGGCCAGCTTGCGCAGCTCCTGGACCTTGGGGTCTGTGTCCGGAGCACTGTCGGGAAGGGGCAATCCCATCGGATTGAAAACCTTCACCTCGCCACCCATGGCCTCAAGAAGGCGTGCGGCCTCGAGCGTCAGCAACCGGCTGTACGAGCGCTCGCGTAGCGAGCCATAGAGCATCAGAAAGCGCGGTCGATGGAGGGACGGCTCGCGTGCGACGAGACGGTCTGGCGTCGGGACGTCGAACAGTTCCGCGCTGAGCGCCGGGAAGGTGGGCGGGTTCTCAAACACGGCGCACCCCATCGTCGACAACGACCTCTCCATCTTCTTTCGTGAAGGGGGCGACCTTGGGTATCGGAAGGATTTCCAGCACCGCTTCGGACGGTCGGCAGAGCTTTGTGCCCAGCGGCGTCACGACGATGGGCCGATTGATAAGGATGGGATGCGCAAGCATGAAATCGAGCAGCTCGGCATCCGACCACTTGGGGTTGTCGAGCTTCAATTCGGCATAGGGCGTTCCCTTTTGCCGAAGGAGCTCGCGGACGAAAATTCCCATCGCCTCGATGAGGTGCTCCAACTGCGCCCTTGACGGGGGAGTCTTGAGGTACTCGATGACATTGGGTTCCACGCCACCGTGCCGAATCAATGCCAGGGGGTTGCGGGAAGTTCCGCAATCGGGGTTGTGGAAGATGGTGAAGTTGGTCATTGCAATGAGTGGGGGGCAGCGTCACCTTGTTTCTTGGCTTCCCGCGATGAGGGCAGAGGCACCTGAACCGCCGCAGGGCTCAACGCCTTGTGAATGGCTACGCCAATGCCCGCTCCGACGAGTTCGGCGACCACAAAGCCCGGTACGCTGGACGGAGCGATGCCGGCGAAACTGTCGCTGAACATGCGGCCAAATGCAGCCGCGGGGTTGGCAAAGGACGTCGACGCTGTGAACCAGTATGCCGCTCCGATGTAGCACGCCACCATGGCTGCGACACGGCTCGGCGGAGCGCGCAGAATCACCAGTAGCAATCCCGCAGTCGCGACCGCCTCGGCAATCCACTGACCCGTGCCACTGCGAACCTTCGTCGAGAACTGAAAAATGGTGGCGTCGAACATCGCGTGCGCAAGCCAGGCGCCGAGCATTGCGCCAGCCAGCTGGACGACGATGTAGGGCGCCACCAGAGAGCGGGGCATTGCGCCCCGGGCTGCCATGACGAGCGACACGGCCGGATTGAAATGCGCGCCGCTCACGGGTCCGAACACTTCGATGAGAATGTACAGGCCGCCGACCGTGGCCAGTGTGTTGGCCAGCAAGGCGATGGCAACGTTGCCGCCCGCTAGGCGCTCGGCCATGATGCCCGAGCCGATGACCACGGCGAGCAGGAGCGCAGTGCCGAGGGCTTCGGCAAACAGCTTCCGGGAGATGTCGCTCACGTTGCCCACCTAGTTCTTTGAAATGTCTTCGAGGGCCTGCTGCAGTTCGGCGTCACCCATCGCTTCGAGCGGCAACTGCAGGAGCTGCAGCATGCGATAGCCGACGGCTTGGCGTGTGAGTTCGAAGGCCACCCGCTTGCCCTCGTCAACGCCGAGCGCATTGGAGGGGTCCGGGTAACCCCAGTGCATCTGGACCGGGCTTCCCGGCCAGTACGGACATGTCTCCGCCGCCGCGCTATCGCACACCGTGATGACGATTCGCATCTCCGGCGCGTCCGGCCCCGTGAACTCGTCCCAGCTCTTGCTTCGGTAGCCTGCGGTATCGACGCCCGCATTGCCCAGCGCCTCCAACGCGAAGGGATTGAGGCGGCCACTCGGTGCGCTGCCTGCGCTGAATGCTCGGACGTCCTTGCCCAAGGCCTTCGCCCAGTGATTGAGCATGCCTTCGCTCAGCACGCTGCGCGCCGAGTTGTGAGTACAGAGGATGAGAACGTTGGTCGTCATGGCTCAGCGCGTTCCGATGTCCTTGATTTCACGGTGAATGGCCATGGCATCCAGGCGTGCCAGAGGCAGCGAGAGCGTGAGTTCGATGCGGCGCTTGAGCGTGATGGCGGCGTCGCGGAACTGCTGGCGCTTTGCGTCGTCCGTGCCCTCGAACGCTGCCGGGTCCGCAACGCCCCAGTGGGCGGTCATCGGCTGGCCCGGCCACACCGGGCACACCTCGCCTGCTGCCTTGTCGCAGACCGTCAGGACGAAATCCATCTGTGGGGCGTCGGGCTTCTCGAACTCATCCCAGTCCTTACTTCGGAATCCATCCGTAGGGATGTGGAATGACTTGAGTGTCTCCAGCGCAAGTGGGTTCACGGTGCCATTGGGATGACTCCCGGCCGAGTACGCATGGAAGCGCCCTTTGCCAAGGTCGTTCATGAGTCCCTCGGCAAGGATGGAGCGGGCGGAGTTTCCCGTGCAGATGAACARCACGTTGTAGGTTTTGTCAGCCAAGATGGTCTTCCTTCAGCAGCAGGAGGACGAAGGTTTGACGGCCACACCGACAGGCTTGCCGCGAGAGGTGGGGGCGCAGCAGGCGGATGCCTGTGCTTCGGACTGCGGGGCGCCCTCGCCAAACACTGGGATGTTGTCGAGGGTGTGAAACTGTTCCCAGGCGATGCCCTGCGGGTCGGTGACCCAGTGCTTCTCGCTGCGTGCGTAGCAGCAGTTGGTCTCGCCCTGGTCGAGGAGCGCCATGTCTGCGTCTTGGGCACGCGCCTTCAGTTCGGCCAGTTCCTCCGCGTCGTCGGTCTGGAACCCCAGGTGGTCGACCCCCACGGCGTCGCCGCGCGTCGAGAGCGTGGGTCTTCAAGCATCCACTTGGCGTAGTCGGCCTCAACGCGGGTGGGTTCGGCGGCAAAGAGCTTGGA
>NZ_JBFUIU010000594.1:0-5605 GCF_056401695.1 Variovorax sp. P4_D9 | reverse complement strand
CAAGTAGTCACTAGGGCAACACTTACACCAAAAGGGCAGCTTGTCATGCCCTGAAGCCGCGTGTTCAATGCACCCTCGTTTCCGGCGAAAGATCGAGACCCCGAGCTTTTGCGATGGTCTCCGCCGGACAGCAGGAGGTATGGCATGGGAAAAGTGATGCAATCGGCGGTCGGCGGGGAACCGCCCACGGTTCGCCTGATCGACGACGACGTCGCCTTCCGGCGCGCGATGCAGCGACTTCTTCGGAGCGCCGGACTGCAGGTGGTCGAGTACGGTTCGGTCGGGGAAATGCTGCTCGAGGGGATCGGCAGCGCCCCTGGCTGCCTGGTGCTGGACATCCACATGCCGGGGCCCAGCGGGCTCGATCTGCAGGAAATGATCGCCAGTCAGCCCGAGACGCTGCCCGTGATCTTCGTCACCGCCGAAGCCACCGTGCACGAGACGCTGCGAGCGATGAAGGCCGGCGCCGCCGATTTCCTGTTCAAGCCCGTGGACGGCGAGACGCTGCTGTCCGTCATCCGGAAGGCGATCGCGGACGATGCCGTGCGGCGCCAGGCACGGCGACGGCTGTGCGTCCTGCAGAACCGCTATTCGCGGCTCAGCCCGCGCGAACGCCAGGTGATGGAAATGGTGGTCAACGGCGCCCTCAACAAGCAGATCAGCGCCGAGCTCGGCGCCGCCGAGAGAACGGTCAAGGCGCATCGCGCGCATGTCATGGCGAAGATGGAAGTGAGTTCGCTCGCCGATCTGGTCCGAGCCGTGGGCCAACTCGGCGTGCCGCCGGGCGGCGTCAGCACCGCCAGCGCCTGATGTCGTCCATGCACGATCCTGTCGCAGCACCTCCCAGGACGGCCCCCCATCCCTCGATGGTGTGGATCCCCGACGGCAATTTCCTCATGGGCTCGGACCGGCACTATCCCGAAGAAGCGCCGGTGCACAGGGTCGCGGTGAAGGGCTTCTGGATCGACACCCACACCGTCACCAACGCCGAGTTCAAGCGCTTCGTCGATGCCAYGGGCCACGTCACGCTGGCCGAGCGCCCGGCGAAGGCGGAAGACTACCCGGGCGCCGATCCCGAACTGCTCGCCCCCTCCTCGGTCGTGTTCCAGCAGACCGCCGGTCCGGTGGACCTGGGCAACCCCCACAACTGGTGGACCTACCAGCGGGGCGCCGACTGGCGTCACCCGCGCGGGCGGGGCAGTTCGCTGCAGGGGCTGTGGAAGCATCCGGTGGTGCATGTCGCGTTCGAGGACGCCGAGGCCTACGCCAGTTGGGCCGGCAAGTCGCTGCCGACCGAGGCCGAATGGGAGTTCGCCGCCCGCGGCGGCCTCGAGGGCGCCGAATACTGCTGGGGCGACGAATTCAAGATGCGCGGCAAGTCGATGGCCAACACCTGGCAGGGCCAGTTTCCGTGGCAGAACCTGCTGGAAGACGGCTACCTGTGGACCGCGCCGGTCGGCTCCTTCGCACCCAACGGCTATGGTCTCTACGACATGGCGGGCAACGTCTGGGAATGGACCACCGACTGGTACCAGGAGCACGGCCGCATCACGCACGCCTGCTGCACGCTCGACAACCCGCGCGGCGGCGCGCTCGAGGGAAGCTACGATCCGCGGACGCCCGAGGTGCGCATCCCCCGGCGTGTCATGAAGGGAGGCTCGCACCTGTGCGCGCCGAACTACTGCCACCGCTACCGGCCGGCGGCGCGGATGGCGCAGCCGATCGACACCTCGACCTGCCACCTGGGCTTCCGCTGTGTCGTGCGCGGCGAGGCCTCCTGAGCGCGAAAGGCCTGCGCCRCAGGCCTGACCGGCTACTGCTGGGGCAGAACGCGCGCGCCTTCGCCGCTGCCTTCGATGTAGACGCGCTGCCCCACGCGCAGGCCCGGGGACACCGGTTGCGTCACCGACACCAGCACGCCGCTGTTGGTGCGCACCACGATCTGCTGGCCGGCGATCGGCTGCGCGTACCGGTTCGCCAGTTCCGACCCGGCGATGGTGCCGCCGATGGCGCCCGCCACCATGGCCACATCGCGGCCGGTGCCGCCACCGATCAGGCTGCCGATGCCGAGACCAGTGAGGCCACCGACGACCGCTCCAACCCCGGTATGGTTCGAACTCTGGATCTGCGTCGGCGTGATCTGCTCGATGACGCCCTGGCGAATGGTCATCGAACTGGATTGCGAGCCGGGCGCGGCACAGGCGGCCAACACCAGGACCATGGCGAAAGCGGAAATGCGGGACAGGAAGGCCTTCATGATCGACATCGCTCCTTGAATCAAAAAGTGGAGGGGGAATTCTTGAACCGAAAGCCGGTCGCGAGCAAGCACAGGCCGACCGCGAGCGCAAAGATCTCGATCAGCAGTCGGCGTCCGTCGGCGCTGCCGAAGCCGAGCAGCAGGCCGACTCCCAGCAGCAGCGTGCAGGTGCTCACGACCGCCGCGGGTGCGACGCCGCCACGCTGCGTCGGCGCCGCGCTGCGGCCCGCCAGCACGTAGAACAAGCCGACCGCGCCGAGCGCGATGCAGGCAGTGATGACGCCGCCGAAGAAGGCGACCGAACCCAGGATGCGGGCCTCGATGTCCGGGAAGGCGAAGGACACGGCGCCGATCGCCAGGCGGACCAGGGCATCGACCAGCGCCAGGCCGAACAGCCACTTGAAGCGCGACAGCTGCGACAGCGCGACGGCCACCGCCAGCGCGAGCAGCCCGTCGCCCAGCGCATAGAAGCCATTGCGGCCGAATGCCGGCAGCAGCAGCATGGCGAGCGCGAACAGCACGCCGAACGCACCTCGAAGCAACAGCAGGACGCGCAATGCGGGCATGGGAGGCACTCCTCGTTCGGATGCGATATCGACTGTCGATCAGCCGCCGGTCCACGGCGCCACCAGCTCCCACGGCGGCGTCTTGGACTTGGTGTTCTTGCAGAAGATGTAGCTGCCCCCGCCGAGCAGCGTCTTGTGGCGATTCTCGATCTGCGCCAGCCGGCACGACGCACGCCCCTTCGGATCCTTGGCCGGGGTGACGCTGCCGCTGCTGGAGGTGGCCGGGTTCTCCCAGCTGACCTTGACGCCGTCCGCGCCTGAATCCAGCGCGCCGTAGACGGCCTTCTCCATCAGGTCCATGTCGGCCTTGTTGAACTTGGTGATGGGCGTTTCGCGCAGCCCGTTGTAAAAGCTCAGCGGGGTGRCCGCTGCCGTTGCCGCGGCCGTCATCGCCACCGCGATGGCCAGCCCCTTCAATTTGTCGATCGCACGCATACCTGGATCCTCACTTGGGTAATACGAAATTGACCTGGAACCGGACGAACCAGTCGGACGCATTGTCAGGCCGGATCACGTTGTAGCCAGCGCCGACGACGAAATTCATCGGCACGAAGCGCTCGGGCCGGACCAGCAGCGAATAGGAAACCCCAAGCGGCACCGTCCAGCGCTGGCTCGAGCGCTTCTGCTCCCAATCGGCGGTGATGATGCCCACATAGCCGAGCGACTGCTTCGAATCCAGCCGGTAGCTGACGATCGGTTGCAGCGTGAACGCACTTACGTTCGCCTGGTTGTCGTCGCCCGCGAAGGACCACACCTGCGTCGCCAGCGCGCCGACGGTCCAGGGCCCGGATTCCTTGAGTCCCACGGCCGCCGGCCCGAGCGACCACTTGCCGGCGCCCAGCCGGTCGTTGGTCGCGGTCCGCATGACCATCGCAGGCCCGAAGCCCCAGATCCATCCGCCTTCCGCCGGCGTCGGCGCGAAGAAGGCTTCGTAGGTGATGTCGCCGAGACCGTCCTGCCGATCCTGGCCCGGCAGCAACGCGGGATTGGACAGCAGCGGAACGATGGCGCGATTGATCAGCGACCAGCCGCCACCGATCCTGACCGGGTAGACCGGCTGGATGTTCAGCGTGTACTGCGGCTTCTCGAAAGGGCCGGCATTGAAGTTGGTGGTCCATTGGAAGGGCACCGTGRCGATGTCAGCGATCGGGTTCGACAGCTTCTTCTGGAGGTCCGAGTCGTCCTGGGCCCAGGCAGGGCCAAATGCGAACGATGCCGCCGCCATGGCAACCCGGAGCGGGTGCTTCGAAAGCGTCATGCCGATTCCTCGTCGAGTTGAGCGTTCAGCATCGCTCTTGCCGATTCGCGTTTCGTGAGTGACGCAGCCATCTTGGGTACCATCGCGAAAGCTGGAAATTGGCCCAACGGGCAGCGCCCCTTGCCCTTTCGGGCAATCGGGCAGTGGACCATCGGCGATGGCACGCAGGCCCGGACGGTCGTACCATGAAGTGTGCGACAGTGCATTTCCAGGAAGCGGGGGGACATATGAAAAAGCCATTCGAATTCGCAGCAGTGCTTGCCGCCGCCGTCATCGGCATTCCCTTGACGGCCGGCGCCCAGCCGGCGGGGAACGCCGTGCTGATGGCCGGCGAGCAGCAGGAGGCGGACTATCGCGTGATCGCGGCGCGCTGCGGCACACCGGGCTTCGAGAAGGCCTTCTACAAGCAGTCGAGGGCGGCGGTCACGGCCGGCCTTGTCGTTAAGAACCGCGACCCGGTGCAGGTCGAGAAGAGCATCACGTCGCTCCGGCGCAGCCCCTTCGTGCTGGTCGCCACCCAGGCCGATTGCGCGGCTGAACTCAAGCGGCTGGCCGAGCTGCAGAAGCACCGGGGCGAGTTGCTCCGGACCGGAGCGGGCAGGAAGAAATGAGTGGCGCTGCCGGACGCGCAGACGACGCGTCTCGTGCACCCAGCGTGGTGGGTCGCTAGAGCGCGCCGTACACGCTCTCGTCGGGTTCGCCGCGGTCATGTCGCCTGGTGGCGGTGCGCAGGCTCAGAACCCACTGCCTCCCGTGCCGCTGTTCGCGGCTCTCGAACAACTCGGTGAAGCGCCGGATGCCCGGTCGCTCGATGGCCGCGATGGTCATCCAGTCGGTGCCGCCGAAGGACTCCGCGTCGCTGCTGCGGTCGACCAGGGCCGGTCGCAGCGCCATCACCCATTCGGTCGGTACGCGCGGATCGCGGTCCAGCATCCGCAGCGCGATCTGCGCCGCCTTGGGGCTCAGCGCCTGGATCTTGTGGAGGTGGAAATCCATTTCCATGCGGCGGATCCTTTCAGACACACAAGGATACATGTGCATCTGCCGCGAGCGCAAGGGCGCCGCCCCCAAGGCCTACTGGGTCTTTAGGCGCTTGTATTCGTTGCGCTTCATCTCAAGGTAGTCGCTGCGGTCCACCTCGTGCAGCTGGCGCGCGTAGCGCTCGGTGCTGTCGAACCACTGGGCCAGGCGCTGCGGCAACTGGGCCTCGGCCGGCGAGTCGAGGTAGGCATCGATCGCGAGGTAGTAGCGCATGGTGTTGCGCTCCACCACGCCGAGCACGCCGCCCACCAGGACCGGCTGGCCCGAGGCGTCCTTGTCCTTGCTGCTGAAGCCCACCTTGTCGCTGCCCAGGGTGGCGAGGTAGCCCTGCATCGCGATCCGCCCCGCCGTGCCGTAGGCGTAGGCGTAGGCCAGGTGGATGAAGGTCTTGCCATCGGGCAGCGGCGTGGCCTCGAACTCGATACGGTAGTCGCGGGTCGACAGCGGCCCCTTGTCCGCGCTCAGCTTCGCGCTCATGTAGTC
>NZ_JBFUIU010000593.1:0-5612 GCF_056401695.1 Variovorax sp. P4_D9 | reverse complement strand
ATGCCGACCGTCTGCAGCCGCCGGCGCGCCAGTCCCGCCAGGTCGGCCAGCCACTTGCCGGGCGCACCGGCCGGACGAAAGCAGGCATTCGCTGCCGCAGGACCGGCCTCGAAGGCCGCACGAACTTCGTCGCCGACCTCGAAGGCATCGGGACCGATGCAGGGGCCGAGCCAGGCCATGAGCTTCGATGCGCCGCCCTCGGCCTGAAAGGCGTCCACGGTGCGCTCGAGGACACCGGCGGCCAGTCCGCGCCAGCCGGCATGCGCGGCCGCCACGCGGTGGCCCGCTTCGTCGGTGAACAGCACCGGAAGGCAGTCGGCGACCATGATGGTGCAGGCGATGCCGCGCGTGGTGGTGGTGCACGCATCGGCGCTGGCGTCGTCGGCGCTCCGGGCATCGAGCGACACCAGCCCGGTGCCGTGAACCTGCTGCAGGAAGACCGGCCGCACCCCCAGCGCCTCCTGGAGTCGGGCCCGGTTGACCCGCACATGGTCGGGGTCGTCGCCGACATGCCCGCCCAGGTTCAGGCTCTGGCAGGCGCCGGCCGAGACGCCGCCTTCGCGCGTGCTGCACAGCGAGTGAACGCCGGGCGGCAGCGGCCAGTCGGGAATCAAGGCTTGCGGAAGGCTCATGCCTCGGCATCGGGACAGCGCGACGGCTGGGCGCGCTGGAACGCATCGAGCTGCATGCAGGCCTCGAAGGCCGCCATGGTGCGCGGCAGGCCGCTGAAATCGCAGTCGAAGCGCTGGCCGTTGAAGACCTGCGGCACCAGGCAGCAGTCGGCCATGGTCGGCGTGTTGCCGTAGCAGTAGGTGCCGGCCGGGTGTTGCGCAAGCTGGCGTTCGAAGGCCTCCATGCCCACGCGCACCCAGTGGCGATACCAGCTGTTCTTGGCCTCGTCGTCGAGCTTCAGTTCGCGCACCAGGTACTTGAGCACGCGCAGGTTGTTCAGCGGATGGATCTCGCAGGCGATCGATTCGGCAAGCGCCCGCACATGGGCGCGGCCCACGGGATCGTGCGGCAGCAGCGGCGGCTCGGGCTGGATCTCGTCCAAGTACTCCATGATGGCCATCGACTGCGTGAAGCGCTCGCCCTCGTCCTCCAGCAGGGGCACCAGCTGATCGGGCGAGAGGGCCGCGAAGGGGCCGGTCTTGTGCTCGCCGCGTGCGATGTGGACCGGGATGTACTCGTAGTCGAGGCCCTTCAGGTTCAGCGCGATGCGCACGCGGAAGGACGCGGAGGACCGGAAATAGTTGTGCAGCTTCATCATCCGGCAAGCATAGCCGCGTCGGCCGGACGCAGCCACTCCCCGGCAACCCGCCCTGCCCTCTGGCACACTGCCGTTTTCGCTGAAAAAGGACGCCTTTCCATGACTGCCGAGTTTGTTTTTCCCCCCCACCCGGTCGTGTCGATCCCGGTGGTCGGCCAGCCCGCGCGTTTCCCGGTGCACCGCATCTACTGCGTCGGCCGCAACTACGAAGAGCACGCCAAGGAAATGGGCTTCACCGGCCGCGAGCCGCCCTTCTTCTTCATGAAGCCGGCCGATGCCGTGGTGGCGGTCGATGCCCGCGCGACCGGCAGCATGGCCTACCCGACCCTGACCAAGAACCTGCACCACGAGATCGAACTGGTGGCGGCCATCGGCACTGGCGGCAAGAACATCGCCGCCGCCGACGCCATGAAGCACATCTTCGGCTATGCGGTCGGCCTCGACATGACGCGCCGCGACCTGCAGAACGACATGAAGAAGCAGGGCCGCCCGTGGGACATCGGCAAGAGCTTCGAGCAGAGCGCCCCGATCGGCCCGATCGTGCCGGCCGCGCAGGCCGGCGACATCGAGCACGCCGAGATCTCGGTGCAGGTCGGCGGCACCGACCGCCAGCGCAGCAACGTGAGCAAGCTGATCTGGAACCTGGCCGAGACCATTGAGCACCTGTCGGCCGCCTGGGAACYCCAGCCCGGCGACCTGATCTTCACCGGCACGCCGGAAGGCGTGGCGGCCGTGGTGGCCGGCGATACGCTGGTCGGCGAGATCACCGGACTGCCCAGCCTGACCRTGAAGATCATCTGATCACGCAATGATCCTGCGCGTCCCGATCAAGCACTGCAAGAACTGCGGCACCGCCGTCGTCTACCGCATCCCGGACGACGGCGACACCAAGGAGCGCGCGGTCTGCCCGGCCTGCAACACGATCCACTATGAAAACCCGCTCAACGTGGTGGGCACGATCCCGGTGCTCGGCGAGCGGGTGCTGCTGTGCAAGCGCAACATCGAGCCGCGCTGGGGCAAGTGGACCCTGCCGGCCGGCTTCATGGAGCTCGGCGAGTCCACCGAGCAGGGCGCGGCGCGCGAGACCGACGAAGAGGCCGGCGCCGAGTACGAGATGGAAGGCCTGTTCGCCGTGATGAGCGTGGTGCGCGTCGGCCAAGTCCACCTGTTCTATCGCGCGAGGCTGCTGAGCGAGCGCTTCGATCCGGGCCACGAGACGATCGAGGCCCGGCTCTTCACCGAGGAAGAGATTCCGTGGGAGGAGATCGCCTTCCGCACCGTGCGCGAGGCACTGCAGCGCTACTTCGAGGACCGCCGGCGCGGCAGCTTCGACCGCGTCCACACGGTGGACATCGTATGACGCACTGGCTGCGGTCGACGATCTTCCACTGTGCCGCATTCGCCGCCACGATCGCCGGCGCCGAGCAGGTCGGCGAGGTCGACACCGCCTTCAAGCTGATCGGCCCCGACCACAAGATCGTGGTCGAGGCCTACGACGATCCGAAGGTCAGCGGCGTGACTTGCTACGTCTCGCGCGCGAAGACCGGCGGCGTCTCGGGCGCGCTCGGCCTGGCCGAGGACAAGTCCGAAGCCTCGATCGCCTGCCGCCAGGTGGGCCCGGTCAGCGTGACCCAGCCGCTGCCCAAGCGCGAGGAGGTCTACAGCGAACGGCTGTCGGTGCTCTTCAAGCGACTGCGCGTGGTGCGCATGGTCGATCCGAAGCGCAACACGCTGGTCTACCTGACCTACTCCGACCTGCTGATCGACGGCTCGCCCAAGAACTCGGTCACCGCGGTGCCCATCGATCGCGCAACACCGATCCCACTGAAGTAGCGCCGGACGCCCTGGGATGAGCAGCAGCGCCCCCGGCAATGCGATCCGCTCGCTCTACGGCGCGCTCTGGCACTACGCCGAGGGCGCCCGGCCGCAACTGCTGGCCGCCACCGCGCTGCTGACCGGTTCGCAACTGCTGCGGCTCACGATGCCGTGGCTCGCGGCACAGGCCATCAATGCGCTGCAGATCGCCGACTTCRCCACCTCGGGCCGCTGGATCGCCGCGCTGGCGGGCGTCTATGTCGCCTCCTGGCTGGTCCACGGCCCGGGCCGCATCCTCGAGCGCAACGTCGGCCTGCGGGTGCGCGAGCAGCTGGCCGATGCGCTCTATGCCCGCATCGCCGCCGCCCCCCTGGCCTGGCACGACGGCCATCACTCTGGCGAACTGCAGCACCGCGTGCACCAGGCCAGCAAGGCCCTGTCGGACTTCGCCCAGAACCAGTTCATCTATCTCACGAACATCGTCAACTTCATCGGGCCGCTGATCGCGCTGACCCTGCTGTCGCGCACCAGCGGGGCGATGGCGGTCACCGGCTACGTCGTGATCGCCCTCATGGTGCTGCGCTTCGACCGGGCGCTGATGCGGCTCGCGCGGGCCGAGAACGACGCCGACCGCCGCTACGTCGCCGCCCTGCTCGATTTCCTCGGCAACGCCTCGACCGTGATCGGGCTGCGCCTGTCGGCCGCTTCGCGCGTGCTGCTGGGCCGGCGCATGGCCGCGATCTCGGTGCCGCTCAAGCGTACCGTGGTGCTCAACGAAGGCAAGTGGTTCGCGGTCGACATGATGGGAATGGCGCTGACCTGGGGCTTGGTCGTGGCCTATGTCTGGCCGTCTCGGGCGCCRGGCCAGGCGGTGCCGCTCGGTGCGGTGTTCATGATCTACCAGTACGCCCAGCAGGCCGCCGGCGTGGTTTCCTCGATGGCCGCCAACTTCCAGTTCTTCGCCCGCATGCACACGGACTACACCAGCGCGACGCCGATCTGGCGGGCACCGGCGCGGGTGCCGGACCTGGCCGGGGAAGGCATCGCCGCCGACACGGCCTGGCGCAGCCTCGCGATCGACGACCTGATCTGGCGCTACGACCCGCGCGGCACGCCGGCTGCGGCCGAAGCCGCGCGCAGCGGGCTGCACGACGTGTCGCTGACACTGGGCCGCGGCCAGCGCGTCGCGCTGGTCGGCCCGAGCGGCGGCGGCAAGAGCACGCTGCTGCGCGTGCTGGCGGGGCTCTATGCGCCGCAGCACGGCACGCTGGCGATCGACGGCCGGCCGCAACCCTGGACGCGGCTGCGAAACCTGGCCACGCTGATCCCGCAGGAGACCGAGGTGTTCGAGGCCAGCGTGCGCGAGAACCTCGGCTTCGGCCAACCGGACAGCGACGACGAGTTGCACGCCGCGATGCACGCCAGCAGCTTCGACGAGGTGCTGCGGGCCACCCACGGCGATCTCGACACGCCGCTGTCGGAGCGCGGCTTCAACCTGTCGGGCGGCCAGCGCCAGCGGCTGTGCCTCGCGCGCGGCGTGCTCGCAGCCCGCGGCAGTTCGCTGCTGCTGCTCGACGAGCCGACCAGCGCGCTGGACGCGGCGACCGAAGCGCGGGTGCTCGAGCGCATCGCGGCGGCCTATCCCGATGCCTGCATGGTGGCGTCGATCCACCGCTTGAGCCTGCTGGAGCGATTCGACACGGTGGTGCTGATGGAAGCCGGCAAGGTCGTCGATGCCGGACCGCGAGAAGCCGTGCTGACCCGCCAACCGCTGCTGCAACGGATGGTCGCACCCGCGCCAGCTTCAGCATGCTAAAACTGCGGTCCGGTCACGCGCCGGGGAACCCTTTGCTGCGACCCCGTTCCAAAAAAAGTTATGCACATCCAGAACCCCCTCTCCCGCGCCGCGGCCATCGCAGGCACCGCCATCGCGATCGCCGCCCTGACGGCCTGTTCGACGCCGCCGAAGGGCCCGAGCCCGACCTTCTACCCGTTGCCGCCCGCCGGCCAGACGGCCCCGCCGGCCGTGACGCCGCCGAAGCCGCAGGCCATCTTCATCCGCCCGGCCCCGGGCCGCACGCTCTCCGGCTTCGACGGCACGCGCAACAAGGGAATGGACATCGCGGGCAACCTGGGCGACCCGGTGCTGGCTGCGGCCGACGGCCGCGTGGTCTACGTGGGCGGCGAACTGCGCGGCTACGGCAACATGGTCATCGTCCAGCACAACGACACCTACCTGACCGCCTACGCCCATGCAAAGACCATCCTGGTCAAGGAGAAGGATGTGGTGCGCCAGGGCCAGAAGATCGCCGAGATCGGCAACAGCGACGCCGACCGCGTGAAGCTGCATTTCGAGATCCGCAAGCAGGGCGTGGCGGTCGATCCCGAGCCCTACCTGAACGGCACGCTGCGCTGAGCGCCTCACAGCCGGCGCGCTGTAGGCGTGCGCCGTCTTCGCGAGGCGAATTTCGCCGCGCCCTCCTTTCCCAGCGAGCGCGTCAAATACGCGCCAAGCAAAAAGGAGCAC
>NZ_JBFUIU010000592.1:0-5613 GCF_056401695.1 Variovorax sp. P4_D9 | reverse complement strand
GTTGGCGATCCAATCGACGTCGGTGACGACAGCGATCCTTTCCCACGCCTTCCAATGGGCAACGCCGAGCTTCAGGTCGTCCCACATTGCTCCCGCGGTGAAGCCCTTGAACTCGGGACCGAGCCGGTAGAGAAGCCGCAGCTTGTCGAACTGCTTCAGCCTCAATTCGACGGTCGGAATGAGGACCGCTTCATAGTCTCTAGCGCTCACGTAGCCGGAAGCGACGATGCCGACGACACTGTCGGGAAGACCGGAAATCAGTTCGATCATGTGCGCGCTCCATCGGTTGAGTGGAAAGCAGCGTCGGCGCGAGCCGGCGTCAGAATGCATCGGACGGCAGGTCCAGCATCGAGTTCACTTGCGAATCAGACAACCGTCGGGAGCATCCGCTCCTGGCCCGACTGCCGACCAGCTTTCCGCTGCCTCGGTCCGAACCACCTGAGCAACAATTCCCAAGTCACGCCAAACTGGAGGTGAAATATGAATGTCACCGTTGCAGACCTGCAGGCCTTCGCCGATGCTTGGAACAGCCACGATGCTGAAGCGCTGATGAGCTTCATGACGGACGACTGTGTGTTCGAAGCGTCCGCCGGCCCCGACGTCTGCGGAACCTCGTACATCGGCAGAGAGGCCGTCCAGGCCGGATTTTCCGACGTTTGGAAGACATTTCCCGACGCGCAGTGGCTTTACCCTCATCACTTCGTTTGCGGCGACCGCGGGGTGTCCGAATGGACATTCATCGGGACGCGGGCGGACGGCTCGCGCGTCGAGGTCAATGGATGCGACGTGTTCACTTTCCGGGAAGGAAAGATTGCGGTCAAGAACTCGTACCGCAAGAACCGCCCGCCACTTCCGGCGGCGTAGCGCTCACCTTCAACCGTCGCCGTCGCAAAAAGCGTGGCCGGATGAACGTCGGGTTTGAGGCCTGAGGCCGACCGCCTCTTCTTGGCCGCAAGCACCAGTTCGCGGCCGTGCATGGCAGCTGACCTTCGGCGTGATCGCCCCGTTGGCCAAGGACTGCTATCGGCGAGTTTGGCGAACAGGCAGTCCCGGCCAAGAGCCGAAGTTCGCCGACGGCCGTTTTCGGGTCATGCTGCAACGGGAATCGACAAACACATTGATATCCCTCGCAGAAGACCTGCTTGAAAGGTTTCATCCCGCCCGCGGCCTTTCGCGGCTGCCGCCAGCCGGTCAACCCGCTCTGACCGCTCAGATCACTCTTGGCGTTTGCCCCCTTCTGTCCGAACCCGGYTCACTGCCTGACACGCCGATTGGCCGAGCCCTCACACATCGTCCGGGCGCTCCGCGATCGCCGCACGTGCAAATACTTGTTACATGTGAATTTTTCCCATATTTGCTGAAGTGAACGCGCTGCCGACCCGCAAAAAGCTCGAAAGTAAAACTAAAGTGCAAGCGCGCTTGGGCCGGCGCAACACCTACAGCAAGACGGACCCTATTGGAGAAGAAGCAGATGAAATTACTCAAGATGAGCGCGGCTCTGGCGTTGATGGCAGTCGCAGGCATCGCAAGTGCAACGGTGACCTTCAATCCGGAAACGGGTACGGGGTTCGCWGGAAAAGGCGACGTACAACTTGCCTTCGGCTGGAACAACGCTCAGTTGCAGGCTAGGGCCGCGGGCGTGACGTTCACGTTTGTGGCGTCGGAGATCTATACCGCGGTCTGCACGTGGACCACCGGGGAAGGAACCCGCGGGGAGCACACCCACAACGTCGGACACACCTCGACTGTCGGTGTGGCGGGCACTGTTGGGTATGACGCCCGAGTGCGGAACCAGATTACAGGCTTCAATCTGACAGGCTTCTCCGGCACGCCGACATCGACGGGCAGCGTTCCCGTTGTTGGCGGCGCCTGCCCGGGCAACCCCGGGACGGACGGCGTATGGACTTCGGTGTCCTTGACGTCTTCCACCGTAGCGCTCAATGCCGTCTACAGTGGCCTCGCAGTCAAGATCTGGCCGCCGGCCATCTGATCGTGATGGGTCGGTTGTGTCAGCGCTGGCCCACCTTCCATCTCCCCATGGAGCAGCCATGTCGATCTGCCTCAAGTGGACTCCGAGGCTGAGCGCCCTCGCAGTCCTGCCTGTCTTTCTCGGCTGCGGCGGTGGAAGCAGCGAACCATCAGGCGCTGTTCTCGCGCCGGTGGAATTGACAGCTTCGCCTGAAATCCGGTCCTTCAAGCAGGTCGTTGTGTCGCCAGTTGCTGCACAACCTGCCGTAACAGCAAGGCCGGACACAACGCCCAGGATTTTCCGATCATCCTCAGAGGAGCCGAGAAGCGAAGAGACTGCCGTGCATCTCCAGTTGCTGAGCCCGGACGGGGTACAGGCCTCGTCACTGGAATTGCCTCCTGTGCGCGGCGTCGGATATGCGACGGTGAAGGCCAAGATCTCGAACGTACGGGCCGGCGGCGAGACGCCCGTGGATAACGTCCGACCTTATTGCTCAAGCAGCGTGCAGTGCGAGTACCGAGTTGCCGGTCGCGAGCGCCTTGATCTCATGTACGTGGTGAAGTTGCCTGATGAGAATGTGGCCCGCCTCTCAGCCGCGGGAAACGAAATCCTCGTCACGGCGAAGCAAACGAATTTGCCGGTGCGTACTCCGGTCACGATAACCCTGGAGATTGGGAAGCACACGAGTACCGCGCGCGTTGCCTATCTGGGCGCCGACGCGACGCAAGAAGCCGTTGCCCAAGAGACTCAAACTACCACGGCTGCGCCCCAGCCTAGACCCATCAAGCCCGCAGGAAGTCGCTATCCCTTCTCAGGCGCGAGCTAAGCGGCGGCGGCGCGTCTATAGGGTGCTGACAGCCGACGGCAAGTCCGGCATAACGCCGGTGTCAATCGTTGAGCGACTGCTTCGCGGCATTGAATATCGACATTTCGGTGCGGCCCGCGTAGGCGTTCCGAGGCCATTTTCTGAACGAAGACTGGAACCTTGAGTTGCCGCTGGCTGAGTGAGCGTCCTATTGCGTCTCGAAGACGGCGAAAACCTTGTTCGAATTGAAAATGTGAGTCTCGACGAACTTACTCCATTCGAGCTTCGCCCCGAGAGCTTCCATGGCTCCGATGAGCGTCCACCAGTTGAGCACCTCCTGTTGGCCGGCGTCCTCGACCTGCTGAAGCGACGTCGATCGCCACAAGCCGTAGTCGCTGGCGACCATTGCGTCGTAGAGGAGGCGGTCGCTTCTCGTGTCTGGTATTAGGCGCCAAGTCTTGTCGACGAGAAACGCGTGCGACCATGATGAAGATGAGATCAGTGCGACCCGGTAGGAACTTTGCTTCAAGAACCGCGCGGTCGCTGCCCCAAGAGCCATGAAGCGGCTGGGCGAAGGCGACGGCGGATCGAAATCCACCGGTTGGTCCATCCGCGTCATAGAGCCTCGGCATGAGATGACACGACGCCCATAGCAATTGAGCGGAAAGCAGATCGTCGGGTGGTCATAGCCCTTCCGGTGGTAGTCGAGAAAGAGAACCGAATTAGTGAAGGCGTGCGGCACGCTGCCGTGATGAAGTGGCTTGTACGCATAGGACACATCGAAGTTCCGTTCGATGAGCGCGGCGGCGAGCTGCCTCGCAATGTCCGGCCGCCCACGCAACCTATAGACGAACGTTTCGTCCTCGTTCCACACGTTGGCCTTGCCCTTCATCATTGACGAAGCCTTCGTCTGTACCCAGGGCCGCAGGTCCAGATCCTCATAGGCGCAGATGGCAAACGGCGGAATCAGGTCTTCATGGAAATTCTCGTATTGATCGTCACCCCAGATGACAACCACGTCCGGCTTGAACTTGTCGAGACGGGCGCGCACGCGATCGAGGCCGTCGACCAACGCGGCGCGGTGCTTGGCGGCCKCACCTGCGCCCTGGTCGTCCGCCCACTCCCTTTGCATCGCCTCGGGCCAATTGCCCGGATCCTTGGCGCTGGCGGGAATAGCAGGGTCGTCGAGCGTCCAGCGCAGGATGCCCGACATCGCAGCGTCCGGCAGACAAAGCGGCGGATAGTGGGTAATACCCAATCCAAGGATTTCAGCCATGGATGCTCCTCGTCGGCTGCGCGACGGACAACCGATTGCGGTGTCCTGAAACCATTTCGCCACTGCCCGGGTGCCCTGTCAAGCAGAGGGGGAGCGCCGGCCCCCTTGACGTCCTTCGACCGCGCAGCTCGAACTTCGGCTTCGCAGCGATTGCTGTCTCTCCCCTCCGCACGGCGATCTCACGCTGTGAGACCCATTGAGGTCATTCCGGGGCCAAAGAGATCTCAGCATCGACGACCGGTTTCAAGGTGCCGACATATCCGTGCAATTCGGCGCCGAAATTGCCAACACAGGTGCGGGCGGCGATATGCCCGTGCCCAATCGAAGGTCCGCTCCTCAGGGCGCCGTAGTGGCGTTCCGGGCCCACTCCTGTCAGTCGCCGTCGATCGCTCAAGGACTGGTATGAGGCCGGATGCGGCTGTCCTCGTACGCGGCAGCCTGTCGCATTTCGGTACGTCATTGAGGATCGGGATCTGGGTCCGTTGACCCCCGGGGACCAGGCGCAGCGGCGCGCGCTCTGGCGTTACCGCTACAAGCTTTGCTCCCGCGGAATGCCGGTGACCGTCACCGGTGATGGCGCTCGTGTGGCTCGCTTGAAGATCGAAGGTGAGATCCCCGTGTGCTCCTTGAAGAAGCGCGAGAAGTTGCCTGGCGCGGAGAAGCCGAGGTCGAGTGCGACATCGGTGAGCTCGCTGCCCTCGCTCACGCGCCGCATCGCTTCCTCGACGCGCACGCCGCTCCAGAAGACCTGCGGCGTGGTGTTGAGCTGATCGCGAAACAGCGCAAAAAGGCGCGCGCGTGAGAGGCCGACCTTGGCGGCGATATCGTCGATCGATGTCTTCTCTGACACGTTGTCCCGCATGTGGGCGATGGCGCTGCGCAAGCGGTGGTCCAGCGTGACGCCAACGCTGGCCCCGGGCGCCGCTTCGCCGCCGGTCGACGCAGCAACGGCAGCCTCCAGCAACCGTTCGACCTCGTCGTCGATCTCGCTGCGCGCCGGGTCGGCCGAGATGATCAGGTCCAGCACGCGCCAGCATGAGCGGCGCATCGCAGCGCTGATGGGAACGTGCGGCGACGGAAATCTGAAGCTGCGTTCCTTTGCGATGCCGAGTTGATCCAGCCATTCCTTCTTGATCATGAAGACGAGGAACAGGCATGGGCCGCTGTCGTCCAGCTTGACCATGTCGTGCGCTTCATAAGCATTGACGCCGAGGGCCACATTCTCCCCGTAGGGCACGACCTCGGTGCCGACACGCGCGGTGGCCCGCGCGCCTCCAAGCCAGAGCGCGAGCTGGGTTTCGGAATGCGCATGCGATACCAGGTTGGCGCACGCTTCAAGGACGATGGCCGTGCCGAACGCTCCTTCATGGAGCGCGTACGCCTCCTGCATGTGAGTACTCCCGAAGTCCGGACAAGTTGCGATTGTTCCTCTGCCAGCCGGGCCCGGAAGCGCCAATCCGGGTAAGTCCTTAGAACATCCTGAATCCGTGAGCCCAGACGCACGCTTGGTCGCGTTGGTTTGTTTTGTTGCGCCGTGCCCGTCCAATTTGACCGCCTGAGACA
>NZ_JBFUIU010000591.1:0-5614 GCF_056401695.1 Variovorax sp. P4_D9 | reverse complement strand
AGCTACGACCTCGACCACTCCCTTGGCGTCCAAGGCTTCGCCACCTCGCTCACAGAGCACCAGCCGATTGGCCGGAGTGGACTTCTTCGCTTCTTCGAATTGGCCGAGCTAAGGAAAAATGCTGATCAATAGGTCGAAGCGGGCACGGCCCGTGCAGGCGTGAAGGCATCGCAAGTCATAGCACCACCGAGATGAACCAACGCAGCTTTGCCAGCGCCGAGTACACGATGAAGAAGAAGCGCACGCGACGCGAGAAGCTTCTGGCCGACATGGAACGCGTTGTGCCTTGGGCACGCTTGATCGCAGTCATCGAGCCGCTGTACCCCAGGAGCGGGCGCGTCGGCCGACAGCCGACAGCCGATTGGTATCTACGCTGGATCACAAAACGCTTGAAGAGATTCGCCAGTGCGTTGAATGCCACACCGTTCATCGAATTGCTCGAGAAGATGATGAAGGGTCGCAGCAAGCCGGTGCACCTGGTGACGGATTGCCGGCCCACAAGAAAGCCAACGTGCGCGAGTAAGTCGAATCCACTCAGGTCAAGCTGAGCATGCACAATCTGCCGGGCTACGCACCGGACCTGAATCCGGACGAACTGATCTGGAGTCAGGCCGATCGTAATGGGGTAGCTCGCAACCCATTGCGAGCTGGAAACTCGAAATCCGCGTCGACCAGCAACTGCGCAATACGCAGAAGAATCGCCGGCTTGTTCGATCATTCTTCGAAGCGCCCTCTGTCACCCATATTTCCGACTACTGAGTAGCTCGCACACCCGCACACCACTTGGACACCCGACCGCTGAGCAGGTCGCCGTGCTTGAGGCTCAAGTCTTCTTGGAAGAAGTCGTCATCGGCAACTCGGGTCGCTTCATCTGACGCGCCCAACCTAAACATCCCGGTGCCCACCAGATGGATGATGATCCAGCCGCCGATGTGGACGTTCCCAAGGCGCGTCGTGGAGTGCACGCTTGCGCCTGACGAGGACGGCCAAGAACTGGCCCCGAGCCGCCGCAGGGCCGGATCGCAGCTGGCAATCGCTGGGTTGGAGGACAACTTGGAGTGAGCCGTGGCCACTTTCAAGAGAGCGTTCGAAAAGTACGACGCTTCGAGTCGCGAGAGAGCAGTTGGCTTTCCATTCCCACCGAGACATCATGAGCAACATGGTCTCCCATCTTTCGGCTCCTTCTTTCGTCGAAGGATTCAAGCGTTTACTGATTGATCGAGAAAATCCGTGTGCATGATCCAGGCCGACCGAGCAGAGGGCTTCGATAGAGGTGTGTTCACTCCAGGAGCTACAACAAACATTCACCATAGCGATTTCATCGGAGCGCCATCGTCCAAAGGCGCACGTGTTCTTTTATCGAGCCGTCGATGGCTCGCAATCAAGGTTCGGCAACCAAGGAGATAAACATGGCTGCAATTCAGCAGAAGCGATTCCAGGGAAAGGTGGCGTTCGTCACAGGCGCCGGAAGCGGCATTGGGCGTGCAACTGCGCTCGCCTTTGCACGGGAGGGCGCAAATGTCGTGCTGGCTGACATTTCCGAGGAAGCCAATCTGGCCACTGCCAAGATCATCGAGGAAATCGGAGGATTGGGAATCGCAGTGCGGTGCGACGTCGCGGAAGTGCGCGACGTCAAGGCGGCGCTTGACAAGACGATTGAAACTTTCGGACGTCTCGATGTGGCCTTCAACAATGCCGGAATCGAACATCAGGTAAAGACGCTGACCGAGACCTCCGAGGAGGAATGGGATCGCGTGATTCGTGTGAATCTTCGAAGTGTGTTCGTGTGCATGAAATACGAAATCGAACTCATGCTTCGAAATGACACGGGTGGCGCAATCGTGAACACTTCGTCCACTGCAGGCTTTATTCCTTTCCAGGGGCAGGGGGCGTACAGCGCTTCCAAGTTCGGCGTGACTTGCATCAGCAAGGTGGCGGCGCTCGAGTATGCAAAATCTAAAATTCGGGTCAATACCATGTGCCCCGGCATCACCGATACCGCGATGATGTCGCGCATCACCGGCAACACTCCGCAAGGCCTCGCGCGCGTGCTGGAGATGGAGCCGGTTGGCCGGATGGGTAAGCCAGAGGAAATCGCGGCGTCGGTGCTTTTCCTCTGCTCAGACGAATCCTCGTTTACCACCGGACACGCCATGGTGGTTGACGGCGGCCAGTCGACGGGTATCTGAGGTAGTGCGATCCTGGCAGAGTGATCCCGTGCAACACAACGGGCTCGTTCGAGACTTCGCCTGATCGAATCGCTGTCGCGAAATACCTATCTTTTTTGGAGACCCGCATCATGGTCAAGGAGCATAACTCCACGCTTTGGGCAGGCGACTTTGCCTTTCTTGAGGCGCCGCGTTGGCATCGAGATCGTATCTGGGTGTCCGACGTATTCGGCAAAAAGCTGTATACGGTTCAGCGGGATGGAAGCAGGACATTGCAATGCGACGTGCCGCATCGACCGGCCGGCATTGGCTTCCTTCCTGACGGAACGCCAGTCGTTGTATCCATGCAGGACCGCAAAATCCTGAAACTGGTGAAGGGAGTACCTGAAGTCTATGCAGATCTATCCAGTGTCGCTCGCGGCGATTTAAACGACATGGTTGTCGACGAGAGAGGTTGGATTTACGTAGGCAATTTCGGCTATGACAGGCTTGGCGGTGCACCGAAAGCGCTCACGGATTTGCATGTGGTCGAGCCCGACGGATCGATCCATGTCGCTGCGGGTGGCTTGGAATTTCCAAACGGGATGGTCATCATCAACGAGGGACGTACGCTGGTGGTCGCGGAGACATGGGCGTGTCGACTGACTGCTTTTGACCGCGATTCGGATGGCCGATTGTCGAATCGACGTGTTTATGCCCACCTAGGGGATCGCGAGCCAGATGGCATCTGTGCCGACGCATCGAATGCAATTTGGGCCGCGTGCTTCAACACCGGCGAATTCGTCCGGGTGCTCGACGGCGGTGAAATTACAGACCAGGTGCGATGCGGTCGACATGCAGTTTCCTGTTCGCTGGGTGGAGTTGCGGGTAAAACACTCTTTTGCAGTGCATACACAGGGAACTACGAGGAAATGCTCGCTGGCGAGCTTCTTGGTGGAATCTTTACCGCAGAAGTCGAAGTCCCTGGCATCCCCTTTTGAAAACATCGGGAATCCGGGCAGTAGGAACGCCGCCTCCTCTCCAAGTTCGTCGCAGCACTCTCACCGCGGCGCGCCTCGAGATGACAGCGCGGGAGGGTCACCTGACTCTCGCGCAACTGTCAGATCACTCGTTCGGCCTGCTCCTGCTGGCGTTGCAGCGTTGCAGCTGCGTTGTGCGATGCACTGCGCCGGTGGCTCGGTCGCGAAGGGTCGCAAGCTCGACCTTCACTGCCCCCTCGACCCTCGATGTTCCCTGGCGCCGATTCGACGTGGCCCTCATGACTTTGGACCAGCGCTGGCGATGTACATTGCCAGTGAAGGGCCTGCCGGCGTTAGCTTGGCCCGCGGGCCATGGGCTCGCGACCCGATGGCCAACTGCTGCACCCTGCCCTCGGTCCGCTGGCTGCCGCTCTCCAGCCGCTCGCCCAGTGTGGAGAACCAGTGCTCCAATATCGGGCTCAGGTGTGGGGCGAGCCGTTTGTGAGCTAGATCCGGCCGATCTGGCGATCTGGAGCAAACGCTCGATACCGACCCCCATGCATTTGGCAGCATGACGGCATGACTTGCTGCAAGTGGAAACGAGGCAGGGTCATTCCATCAAAACATCCTGCTCACGTGTTCACGCGGCCGCCCTCCGCTAGGTGGCCTCAAGGCCACGGATGCAGCGGATCTCCTTGGTGAGACACAATCGTCGTCCCACTACGCTGTGCGTTTTTGATCTAGAGGCGCCGAAGTCCTGCAAATGGTCGGATCTTCGAGCACGATTTCGCCGGCTGCAATGCATCTCGCACTACCCACTTCGATCTTCCGAGGCGAGCGCTTTAGACTCGAGCCGTACTTTGAAGCACCGTCTTAGTGAACAGGTAAGCATCAAGGCTGCCAGGGCCGCCCTCGCGACCGAGGCCGCTGTCCTTAATCCCGCCAAACGGAGTATCGGCATCGGGGGTGTCGAAGTGGTTAATCGACAGCATTCCAGTCTCAAGCCGCCGGGCGATCTGTTCTGCTTCGTCGAGCGAGTTCGTGAATGCATAGGCTGCCAGCCCAAACGGCAGCGAATTGGCAATTCCAATAGCATCATCAAGACTGGCCGCGGGAACGCACGCAGCGATGGGACAAAAGGGCTCAGTGCGCATTACTTCGGCCGTGAGCGGCACGTCAGCCAGCAACGTGGGCGCGAAGAAAAAGCCACGATCACCAATGCGATGGCCGCCTGTTGCGACTTTGGCGCCGTGCCTTCTGGCGTCCTCCACCAGCGCCTGCGCCGCGGCGAGCCTGCGGTCGTTGGCAACCGGCCCAACGTCGACGCCGGGCTCCATCCCATTCCCCACCCTGAGCTCGGATAGCGCAGAAGCGAAGGCTTGCACAAACTGCTGATAGACGTTACGGTGCACAATGAAGCGTGACGGTGAAGTGCAGATCTGCCCGGCCGCGCGAGTCTTCGTGATCGCCGCCAACCTCGCAACCTCTGCGACCCGTACGTCTTCCCCGACTAGCACGGGAGCGTGCCCACCAAGTTCCAGCAAGGTAGGTTTCATCGCACGCGCGGCAAGCTCCGCCAAGTGCTTGCCCACGAGAGTCGACCCCGTGAACGTGACCAGTCGAATCGTCGGAGAACCGATCAGGGTCGATGAAATCTCTGCGGGATCTCCCAGGACGAGGTTGAGGACTCCTGGCGGCAGCCCCGCGTCCTCGAAGCATTTGACAATCTCACAAGCGGTGCCTGGCGTTTCTTCGGCAGGCTTGAGGATAACGGAGCACCCCGCCGCGAGCGCGGCTCCCGTCTTTCGGGCGATGGCACCCATTGGCCCGTTCCAAGGTGTGACTGCGTACACGGGTCCCACGGGTTGTCTGAGAATGAGCTTCTGCATGTGGGGTGCACTGGGAACGATGATCCCGTATGCGCGGGCCGCCTGCCCGATTTCCCAATCGTAGAAGCTGAGCGATCGCTCAACTTCGGCTCTCGCTTGAGCAAGCGGCTTCCCATTCTCAAGAGTCAAAACGATCGCGATTGCTTCCGCCCTTTCTCGCATGAGGCTGACGGCGCCCTGCATCGTACGGATTCGGGTCTGCGGTGGGGTGTCGCGCCATGCGACGAAGCCTCGCGCAGCTGCCTCTAACGCACGCTGAAGGACGGCCCCATCAGCCTTCGGAACGTGCGCGAGTACTTCCTCGGTTGCCGGGTTGATGACCTTGCTTACTGAAGAAACGTCATGGATCCACTCTCCATTAATGAAAAGGCCGATCCGTGGGTAACACGGACTGTCCTGCGTTGAGGGTGGCACTGCCTGAGTTGTCATCTAGAAAGTTCCTTAAGTGAGGATGGCGCGCCTTGGCAGCGCATCTTCAACGACCATGTCGGCTCCCTTAGCACCGATCATCAGGGTCGGGGCATTGGTGTTACCGGAAGTGACGTGCGGCATGACCGACGCGTCGATCAACGCGCCCGCCGCCGCCGAGGAATTGCCC
>NZ_JBFUIU010000590.1:0-5637 GCF_056401695.1 Variovorax sp. P4_D9 | reverse complement strand
CCGCAGGGGCAGTTCAAGCGCTCGCTAAAGCGGCCCGCCACGCGGCTGGCCTGGAGCAAGTGACCCATTGAGCTTCGTTCTCTCGGCAGCGTCGCTGCGCTTCGGCTGGCCCGGCGCCGACCGGCCCTGCATCGACATCGAGCGCTTCGAGGTCGCCGCCGGCGAGGCCGTGTTCCTGCATGGACCGAGCGGCTGCGGCAAGAGCACGCTGCTGTCGCTGCTGGCCGGCGTGCTGATCGCCGGCACCGGCCAGGTCCGCCTGCTCGGCCACGACTGGGCCGAACTCTCGGGCGCGGCGCGCGACCGGGCCCGGGCCGCGCACGTGGGCTACATCTTCCAGCAGTTCAACCTGCTGCCCTACCTCAGCGTGCTCGACAACGTGCTGCTGCCCTGCCGCTTCTCGGGCCGGCGCATGGCCCAGGCCTCGCGCGACGGCTCGGCACCCGCGCAGGCGCGCGAGCTGCTCGACCGCATGGGCCTCGAGCGCAGCCTTTGGCAGCGCCAGGCGATGCAGCTGTCGGTCGGCCAGCAGCAGCGCGTGGCCGCGGCACGGGCGATGATCGGCCACCCCGAGGTCGTGATCGCCGACGAGCCCACCTCGGCGCTCGACGAGGACCGCCGCGAGGCCTTCCTCGACGTCCTGCTCGCGGCCTGCGAGGCGAACCGCAGCGCCCTGGTGTTCGTGAGCCACGACCAGCGCATCGCCGAGCGCTTCTCGCGGCATGTGCTGCTGCCCGAGATCAATCGCGCGGCCGGAGCGCTCGCATGACGGCGCTCTTCGAGATCGCCTGGCGCAGCGCCTGGAACCGGCGCTTCACGCTTGGGCTAACCGTGTTGTCGATCGCGCTCTCCACCTTCCTGCTGCTCGGCGTCGAGCGCATCCGCACCGAGCTGCGCGAGAACTTCGCCTCGTCCGTGTCGGGCACCGACCTGATCGTCGGCGCCCGCACCGGCTCGACGCAGCTGCTGCTGTATTCGGTGTTTCGCATCGGCGCCGCCACCAACAACATGCAGTGGAAGAGCGTGCAGGCGCTGGCCGCCCATCCGGGCGTCGACTGGGCGGTGCCGCTGTCGCTCGGCGACTCGCACCGCGGCTTCTCGGTGTTGGCGACCACGCCGGGCTACTTCGATCATTTCCGCTACGGCAATCGCCAGCCGCTGCAGTTGCACGAAGGCAAGCCCTTCGCCGAACTGTTCGACGCCGTGGTCGGGGCCGAAGTGGCCGACGCACTCGGCTACCACGTCGGCCAAAAGATCACGCTGACGCACGGCAGCGGCGAGCTCAACGTCTCCGAGCATGCCGACAAGCCCTTCACGGTGGTCGGCGTGCTGGCGCGCACCGGCACCCCGGTCGACCGCACGGTACACATCGGGCTCGAGGCGATGGAGGCGATCCATCTCGAATGGATGGGCGGCGCGCCGATGCCCGGCCTCAGGATCCCGGCCGAGCAGGTGCGCAAGTTCGACCTGACGCCGAAGAACGTGACCGCGGTCATGGTTGGGCTGAAGAACCGGGCCGCGGTGTTCGCAGTCCAGCGCTGGGTCTCGACCTATGCCGGCGAGCCGCTGATGGCGATCCTGCCGGGTGTGGCGCTCGACGAATTGTGGAGCGTGGTCGGCATCGGCGAGAACGCGCTGCTGCTGATGTCGGCGCTGGTCGCACTGGTGAGCCTGGCCGGCCTGGTTTCGGTGGTGATGGCCGGCCTCAATGAGYGGCGCCGCGAACTGGCGGTGCTACGGGCAGTGGGTGCCAGCCTGCGCCATGTGCTCGCGCTGCTGGCACTCGAGGGCGCCCTCGTGACGCTGCTCGGCGTCGCGCTCGGCATCGTGGCGACGGCGCTCGGCATCGCCTTCCTGACGCCCTGGCTGCAATCGCATTTCGGACTGGCGCTGCGGCTGTCCGAACCTACACTGAACGAATGGCTGCTGCTCGCGAGCCTGGTCGCGGCGGGCTGGCTGGCCGGCCTGCTGCCGGGCGTCCGGGCCTACCGGCTCTCGCTCGCCGACGGACTTTCCCCGAGAATCTGAATACATTGCGGGACAGATCAAGAAACTGCGCAGCAGTTTTTGCTCTGTCCTCAACGGACTGGAAACATGACGCGTCCTCCTCTCTTCACGCTGCTCTCGCTGGTCGTCGCCAGCAGTGCGCTCGCCGCCGGCCCGGCGCCGCAGGCCACCTCGCCGACCCAGCCGCTCGGCGGCAAGGCTGCGGAAGCCAAGCCGGTGCCGGGCCAGCCCAGGCTCATCAGCTGGGAAGAACTGGTGCCCAAAGACTGGGATCCGATGAAGGAGCTCAAGGGCATGGACCTGAGCAAGCTCGACGACAGCGACCCGCGCGCCAACGAGATGCTCATGAAGCTGCAGGAAGTCTCGAACAACGCGCCCACCAACCCGGCGCTCAATGGCGTCGAGGTGAAGATCCCCGGCTTCATCGTGCCGCTCGAGGAGAGCAAGGGCGAGGTTACCGAGTTCCTGCTGGTGCCCTACTTCGGCGCCTGCATCCACACGCCGCCGCCGCCGGCCAACCAGATCCTGCACGTGCGTCCGAAGCAGGGCGCGAAGTTCCGCGCCATGGACACCGTGTGGGTCACCGGCAAGCTGCAGACCGTGCGCAACGACTCGATGATGGGTGTCAGCGGCTACCAGGTGACGGCCGACAGCGTCACGAAGTACAGTGGCAGCCCGAAGCCCTAGGACCTGCCGATCTCGGTCAGGAGCCGGGTCACGAGGTAGAGACGCGGAACGATCGAATCGACCTCGATGAACTCGTCCTTCGCGTGGTAGCCGAAGCCCGCGAGGCCGAAGCTCTCGACCACCGTGGCCTTGCCCGAGCGCCCCGCAAAGCCGGCGTCCGTGCCGCCGCCGCTCATCGGCGTCAGGCCCAGCTCGCGGTCCAGCTCCTTGTAGATCGCCTGTGCCTTCGCGGCCAGCGCGGCACCCTTCTCGCCGGCCAGGTAGGCCGGGAGCACCACCTCGAGCTTCACCACCGTCTCGGTGTCGGGGATCAGCTTGCTGGCCGCCTTGGCTTGCAGCGCGGCTTCGAGCTTCTTCTCGGCGCCGGGCTGGGTGATGCGGATGTCGCCATCGCCTGGCCTTGGCGAGAATCTGGTTGAACGGCCCGTTGGCGCTCGCCACGGTCCAGTTCAGCGTCACGCCGCCCTTCAGCGTGCCGATCACGATGTCGGCGCCGGCGCCGGCCGTGGCCTTGCGCCGCTCGGTCTTGAAGCCGATCTTCTTGAGTTGGCCGTCGACCAGGTCGGCCATCTTCAGAAAGCCGTCGACGTCGAGGCTGCCGGACTCGATCAGCACCATCTCCTTCATGTTGTCGATCATCGCGGGCTGTGCCTTCTGAGCCGCGGCGAGCAACCTGGCATCGGGCGCGGCATGCACCGGGCCGGCGGTGAAGGCCAGGCCGCAGGCCAGCGAGGCCAGACAGCGCGCCGGGAATTCGTTCAATCATTCTTCTGCCCTCAGCGGCTGAACAGTCGATAGATCCGGTCGTAGAAGTCGGCCGGGAAGCGCCAGTAGCGCGCACCGCCCGGCGTCAGCTGCTCGTCGAGACCACGGCGCAGCGGCGCAGCGTTCAGCAGGAACTGCGCCACGATATCCCCGCTGACCCATGGGTCGTCGTACCAGAAGGCGTGCGAACTCTCAGGCAGGTTCGGTATGTCCTTCGGGTCCACCCGTATCAGGTCGAAGCGCAGCTTGCGCGAGGCCTCGACCAGGAAGCGGGTCTGCTCCTCGTCCAGTTCGGTCACGTCGGGGCGGCCCGCCCGCGACGCGCGGCCGACGATGGCCGCGAGGCGAAGCACCGAATCGTTGAGGTTGGCCGCGATGCTCACGCGTTCGATGATGTCGATGTAGCCGCCCAGCTCGTCGACGAAGCGGCGGGTGTCGATGTCGGGCGCCGCGAAGTAGATCTGACCGAGCCGCAGCCGCTGCTGCAGTTGCTCGCGCGATTCCCCGGGGCGCGGTGTACCCAGCCGCACCAGTGCCGGGCTCAGCACTTGCGCGCCGGCGCTGTAGGCCAGCACGTCGATCTTCGATGCCGTGGTGTTCTGGGCCAGCAGCTCGACCATTCGGGCGAAGGGCTCGACCGTGCTGGCCGCGTTGTTGACGTCGGTCAGGTAGCGCAGGACCGAACCTGCCGAGGGCCACATGAAGACCAGCACCACCATGCGCCGCCCGGTGAAATGCCGGAACTGCGCCGCCTGGGCCGCGGCCCGCGGCACCGTGTTGTTGGAGCCGTGGACGTAGATCAGCAGCTCGCTGTTGGGGCTCGCAGCCAGCGCCTTGTTGACCATCGCGAAGAAGGCCTTGGCGTCGGGCGAGTTCTTCACCTCCTCGTTCGGTCGCAGCATGGCCTTCTGTTCGAGCCGCTCCAGCTGGACGATAGGCCGCTCGTCGGGATCGGCGCTGGTGGAAAGCCGGTGCAGGGTTTCCCAGTCGAGGGTCTCGTCGCCCACGCGGACGTGCGCCACGCCCATGCGCAGGTCGTCGGTGGGCACGATGGTGTGGACCGGCTCGGGATGCTCGATCAGCGCCAGCCGGTTGGTGGCGTAGAACACGGGCACGTCGGTGGTCTTGAGCTTCTCGCCGATCTTCTCGAATGGATCGACGTCGCCGTTGCTGAAGCTCACCGGCGTCGGCATCAGCCGTACCGGTGCGTAGCAGCCGGCCAGCAATGCGGCCAACAGCAACGTGGACAAGAGCGAGACGGCCCTGGCGATTCCGAATGTCCCGAGATCGAGGTTGCGCATGCGCGGGAAGTATAGGGAGCCTCCACAGACCGCCCCAGACGTGCCACCATGGCGTTCCTCAAGAAAAGGAGACCCCCAATGTCGGATCATGTCTACAAGCTTCTCGAACTCACCGGCTCCTCGCCGACCAGCAGCGACGACGCCGTGCGCCGCGCCATCGCCAAGGCCAGCGAGTCGGTCCGCAACATCCAGTGGTTCCAGGTCACCGAGACCCGCGGCCACGTGGTCGACGGCAAGGTCGGCCACTGGCAAGTCACGGTGAAGGTCGGTTTCACCCTGGAAGACTAGACCGACCTGTCCGAATGGGCCGGCGCAGCCCGGCCCCCTTCGTTAAACACCGCGGAACCGGCTTCGCCGGCCCGCTGGTGTTGCCCCCGGCAGGGGGTGGGCGCCCGGACACGAAGTGCCGGGCAAGCTGGGGGCGAGCGAAAGCTAGTCTGGTGCCTGAATCACCCGGTCGAATTCCTCGTCGGCCGGCACGTTGTCGGCGTCGAGTTCGCTGGCGTCCGTGAGGTCGATGCCGGTCTCGTCGGAGAGTTCGTCCGTGGCCTCTGCCTCGGGCTCATCGAATTCGTCTTCCTCTTCCGGCAAGGCCTCATCGGCTTCGTCGATCTCGGGTTCGTCCGCGGCTTGTCCGGAGCGCGGAGGAAGGTCGGCGCTGGTCATGATCGGGCTCCTTGAATGCTGCTTCGCATGATGCACCCCAGTATGCGCCTGCTGCCGAATCAGCCTTTTCGGCGAAGGGGAAAGAAGCTTTTGACATCCTCACCCTTGAAGGACGAGGATTCCTGCTGAGGCGTGCTGCGCGTTACGCACGGCCTGCCTCTTCGGTGGGTTCCTGCTTCGCAGGGGCCGCGCGCTTCGTCCTTGCGGACGC
>NZ_JBFUIU010000589.1:0-5653 GCF_056401695.1 Variovorax sp. P4_D9 | reverse complement strand
GCTGTGGGCCGCGCTCTGGCCGGTTCTGGTCGGCGCCGCCATCGCGTTCGGGCTGGACAGCCTCGGGCGGGCCCTGCCGCGGATCCCGGCCGGCGATGTCGGCGTGGCGCTGGGCCGGCTCGACCGGGTGGTGGCTGCGGCCGGACGCGGATTCGAAGCGATCGACACTTTCGTGCGGCGCTGGGCCGTTGCGAGCATCGCATTGCTGGTAGTGTCCCTGCTGTTCGGCTACGCGCTGATGGCACCGGGCTGAAGGAGAACGAGATGAGGAAGTCAATGCTTGCAGCAGTGTCCGCTGCGGTCGTGGTGGCGCTGGCGGGCTGCACGGTCGGGCCCGACTTCGTGCGGCCCGCGGTGCAGTCGCCGACGGTCTGGCGGATCGACTACCCGATGGCCGCCGAAGTGGCCAACACCAAATGGTGGGAGCAGGTCGGCGATCCGGTCCTGAACCAGCTGATCGATCCCCGCCGGCCTGCCATCCGACCTGTTGCAGCGGCGGCCGGACATCCTGGCGGCCGAGCAGAACCTGGTGGCAGCCAATGCCAGCATCGGCGTGGCGCGTTCGCTCTATAACCCGAGCCTGTCGCTGACCGGGGCGCTGGGATCCGCCAGCACCTCGTTCAGCAACTTCCTCACCGGACCCGCCACCACCTGGTCGGTGGTCGCGGGCCTGACGGGGGCGATTTTCACCTTCGGCGCCATCGAGGGGCAGATCCGCTCGGCCGAAGCCCAGAAGGCGCAGGCCGAGCTGGTCTACCAGCAGACCGTGCTCGGCGCCTTCCGGGATGCCAACAACGCGTTGATCGGCACCCAGAAGAGCATCGAGGGGGTCGAGTTCCAGCGCGGGCGGGTGATCGCGCTGCGCGAGTTCGCGCGGCTGTCCAGGCTAAAGTTCGAGAGCGGCCTAGTCGGCTACCTCGAGGTGCTGGTCGCCGACAACGAACTGTTCGCGGCCGAACTGGCCTTCGTGAGCCTGAAGGCCGGCCGCTACACGCAGGCGGTCAACGTCTACCAGGCGATGGGCGGCGGCTGGGTGGACACGGCCGATTCGATGACCCAGCGTCCGGTTGGCGTGGCGGACACGCGCAGCCGCTGAGCATCCAGCATGAACGAACGATTCCAGACCTTCGTCTATGGCACGGCGATCGCGCTGATGATCGGCTGGGTGTTCTACATCGGGCGCAACGTGTTCGTGCCGATCATGTTCAGCGTCTTCGTGGTCTACGTGATCCTCGGCCTGGCGCGCCTGATCGGCAAGGTGCCGCTGCTGGGGCCGGCCTTGCCGCAGGTGGTCATCTCAATGCTGTCGGTGCTGATCATCGCGGTGGGCCTTGGCATGGTCATCTACACGATCCTGGCCA
Organism: Variovorax sp. P4_D9; assembly: GCF_056401695.1. Classification (NCBI taxonomy): domain Bacteria; kingdom Pseudomonadati; phylum Pseudomonadota; class Betaproteobacteria; order Burkholderiales; family Comamonadaceae; genus Variovorax; species Variovorax sp. P4_D9. Next base: position 4,292 of record NZ_JBFUIU010000589.1, on the reverse strand, counting down.
ACAAGGACAACGTGATCGCGATGGCGCCGCGCTACCAGGAGTCGCTGCTGGCGGCGGTGCAGCGGGTGGCGGTGCTGATGCGGGTCGAGTCCGAACCGACCTGGACCACGCTGCGCCGCGACCTGCTGGCGCAGGTGAGCTTGCAGCGGGTGGTCGGCTCGGTGCTGGCGTCACTGTCCTCGCTGTTCGCCACCGTGATCGTGGTCGCGCTCTACGCCTGTTTCCTGCTGGTCGAGCGCAGCCATCTCGACCGCAAGATCTCCGCCATCGCGCGCAGCCCCGCGCATGCGCAGCGCATCAAGCAGGTGATCGCCGACATCAATTCCCGGGTCGGCGCCTACCTGGCGCTCAAGACCTTCCTCGGCGTGCTGCTGGGCGCGCTGAGCTACGTGATCATGCGTTTCGCCGGCCTCGAGTTCGCCGGCTTCTGGGCCGTGCTGATCGCCTTGCTGAACTACGTGCCCTACATCGGCTCGTTCCTGAGCGTCGTGCTGCCGGGGCTGATGGCGGTGGCCCAGTTCGGCGGTGCCGGCGAGGCGATCCAGATCATGATGCTGCTGGCCGTGGTCCAGTTCGTGATCGGCAACTTCCTGGACCCCTACGTGATGGGCAACTCGCTCAACCTGAGCCCGTTCGCGATCCTCGTGAGCCTGGCGGTCTGGGTGGCCCTCTGGGGCGTGCCCGGCGCCTTCCTGGCGGTTCCCATCACCGCCATGATGACCATCATCTTCTCGGAGTTCCAGGGCACCCGCCCGATTGCCGTCCTGCTCTCGCAGAACGGCAAGCCTTAGGCGAGCAACTACTGCGGGGTCACCCTCGCGTCGACGCCATTGCCCTGGATGAACACGCGCTGGCCCACGCGCAGGCCCGGCGTTACCGGCTGGGTCACCTCGACCAGCACGCCGCTGTCGGTGCGCACGAAGACCTGCTGGCCGGCCACCGGCGTGTCGTAGCGCCGGGCGACCTCGCTGCCGGCCACGGTGCCGCCGATGGCACCCACCACCATCGCGACGTCGCGCCCGGTGCCGCCGCCGATCAGGCTGCCGATGCCCACGCCGGCCAGGCCGCCGAGCACCGCGCCGACGCCGGTGTGGTGCGAACTGGCGATCGTGGTCGGCGTGATCTGCTCGATCTTGCCCTGGCGGATCGTCATCGACCCGGATTGCGAGCCTGGCGCCGCACACGCGGTGAGCACCAGCGCCAGCGCGAATGCTGCGACGCGATAGAAAAGCCTTGCTGTCATGGAGATCCTCCTAAGGGGGTTTGAAGTGCCGGATGACACGCTTTCCAGAATAGCCTGAAGCGGCGGGCCGCGAGCGGATGCCGCAGTGAAATGCACGCCGTGCGTCATGGCCGCGCAACGCTGCCTCAAGTTTCCTGCCGGATCGCCGATATACGTTCAGCGCATGCCGCTCGCCGTTCGGGGGCGAGGCGGGCGGTCGCGACGAGGAGACAGTGTGAATCTGAGGTCGATGCAGGGCCGCTGCGGCACGCGTCCGAAGGGGCGGACATGAACCTGGCCGTCTATGGCTACGATGCCTTCAAGGTGCTCGCGTTCGCCGCGCCGGTGGCGGGCTTCGCGGCGGTCGCCCATGTCCGTGCGACGCGGCGCCGGGAAGTGGCGCGCCGGATCGAGAATGCAACCCGCAGTTGCCGGATCGTCTTCGTCGAGGTTTCGGGACTCCCCGGCGCACCGTCCGAGACGGTCTCCTTCGAGCTGACGCCGCAGCTGCTGGGCTGGCTCGCCGCGGCCCAGAGCGGATCGCTGAAGGGCATCGATACACCCGATGCGGTGATGCTGGCCTTCGACGTCGACGCAGCCTGGAAAGGCCCGAGGCTCGCCGTGACCAGCGGCCCATCGGAAGCTCGCAGCCAGCTGGTGGCGACCCGCGAGCGCTTCTTCGTCCGCTCGGTCGACGCCGGGCGCAACAGCGCCTCGGTCTCGCTGCAGTCGATGCTCGATGCCCACTGCAGCCTGGCCGAGGGCGAGCCGCTCTATTGCTCGGTCGAAGGCCAGATCGGCGTAAGGCCGGTGCGGCGTCTGCGCGTCGAGCCGGCGGCCCCGGCCAAGCAGTTCTATTGGGTGCGCGCGAACAGCCCGCCACCGCCCTCGCACCCACCGCCGAGCTAGTTAAGTTAGGTAGGATTGGCGGCCGCCCCTGCTTCCGGGCGGCCCCGCAATTCAAGGACTCTGCATGACCACCCCCAGCTACCCCGACACCCGCCTGCTGATCGATGGCGAATGGTGTGACGCCGCGAGCGGCAAGACCCAGGAAGTGATCAACCCGGCCACCGGCAAGCCGATCGGCAAGGTCGCCTTTGCCGGCACCGCCGACCTCGATCGAGCGCTCGACGCGGCCCAGCGAGGCTTCGAGGCCTGGCGCCGGATTCCGGCCAACGAGCGCGCCACCACCATGCGAAAGGCTGCCGGGCTGCTGCGCGAGCGTGCACCCGAGATCGCCCGCATCCTCACGCAGGAGCAGGGCAAGCCCTTCGCCGAAGCCCGCGGGGAAGTGCTCGCCGGCGCCGACATCATCGAATGGTTCGCCGACGAAGGCCGCCGCGTGTATGGCCGCATCGTGCCCTCGCGCAACCTGGCGGCGCAACAACTGGTGCTGAAGGAGCCGGTCGGCCCGGTCGCCGCCTTCACGCCCTGGAACTTCCCGATCAACCAGATCGTGCGCAAGCTCGGCGCGGCGCTGGCCAGCGGCTGCTCCTTCCTGTGCAAGGCGCCGGAGGAAACCCCGGCTTCGCCGGCCGCGCTGCTGCAGGCCTTCGTCGATGCCGGGGTGCCCAAGGGCACGGTCGGCCTGGTGTTCGGCGATCCGGCCCAGATCTCGAACTACCTGATTCCGCACCCGATCATCCGCAAGGTCACCTTCACCGGTTCGACCCCGGTCGGCAAGCAGCTCGCTGCGCTGGCCGGCCAGCACATGAAGCGCGCCACGATGGAGCTCGGCGGCCATGCGCCGGTGATCGTCGCTGCGGACGCCGACGTCGAACTGGCAGTGAAGGCCTCGGGCGGCGCCAAGTTCCGCAATGCCGGCCAGGTCTGCATCTCGCCGACCCGTTTCCTGGTGCACAACAGCATCCGCGACGCCTTCGCCCAGGCGATGGTCAAGCATGCCGAGAGCCTGAAGCTCGGCGACGGCCTGGCCGAAGGCACGACGCTCGGCCCGCTGGCCAACGCGCGCCGCCTCGGCGCCATGGCCAAGGTGCTCGAGGACGCCCGCGCCACCGGCGCCAAGGTCGCGACCGGCGGCGAGCGGATCGGCAGTAGCGGCAATTTCTTCGCGCCCACGGTGCTGACCGATGTCTCGCTCGAGGCCGATGTGTTCAACAACGAGCCCTTCGGCCCGATTGCGGCGATCCGTGGCTTCGACTCGCTCGACGACGCGATCGCCGAGGCGAACCGCCTGCCTTTCGGCCTGGCCGGCTATGCCTTCACGCAATCGATCAAGAACGCGCACCTGTTGTCGCAGCGCGTGGAAGTCGGCATGCTGTGGATCAACCAGCCGGCCGCGCCTTCGCCCGAGATGCCTTTCGGCGGCATCAAGGATTCGGGCTACGGCTCGGAGGGCGGTCCGGAAGCGATGGAGAACTACTTGAACACCAAGTCGGTGTCCATCATGGCTGTATAGGGCTCGCCCCCAGGTTGCCCGGCACTTCGTGTCCGGGCGCCCACCCCCTACCGGGGGCAACACCAGCGGCCCGGCGAAGCCGGATCCGCGGTGTTTCACCAACGGGCCTGGCTGCGCCGGCCGGGGGATGAACGGGCTGGCTGCGCCGGCTGCGGATGAGCGGCTCTTGCTTCGTTGGCGGAGCGGACCACAATGGCGGGCATCATGCAAAATGCCTTGCTCCGCCGGATTCTTTTGTGTGTCTGCCTGCTGCTGCCGGCGTTGGCCTGGTCGCAGCCCCAACTCGGCAGCGCCGCGGCGCTGCTGGCCAAGCACGAGGCGGTCAAGTCGCAGTTCGACAAGAACGCCTTCGGCCGGCCGCTGGTGCTCGAATCGAGCGAAGCCTCGGGCCTGTTGAGCGGCAACATCTTCGCGCTCGTCGACCACCCGTTCGAGCAAGTGAGCAGCGCGCTCTCCAAACCGGCGGTCTGGTGCGACGTGCTGATGCTGCACCTCAATACCAAGTACTGCGCGGTGCGCGAGGGCGGGCAGGGGACGGTGCTGGCCGTGTCGGTGGGCCGCAAGTTCGACCAGCCGCTCGGGGACGCGCAGCGCATCGAGTTCGTCTGGCAGCCGCCGGTCTCGGGCGCGGACTACATGAGCGCGAAGCTG
>NZ_JBFUIU010000588.1:0-5655 GCF_056401695.1 Variovorax sp. P4_D9 | reverse complement strand
CCTTCGAACTGGCCGGGCGCCATGCCGTCCAGTGCGGCGATGTCGAAGTCGCGGAGGCGCCGAGGGGGCGGGCTCGGGCCGGTTGATGTCCCAGGAAGTGGTGTAAGTTTTCTTTCGCTGCGCGGCAACCCTCAGCCTCGATCCATTGACTCAAGCCGGTTGCGCTCTCAGACTTGAAGGCGCCTCACCAAAAATTGGCAATGGAAATGACCGGTTCAACCACGCTGCGCGCGCTCGGCCGGACGCCCGGCGTTGCCAGGCKGGGCTCGGCCCTGCAGACTGGCTTGAGGTTTATCGGCTTGGCATTGTCTGGCGCTGACCTTCGCCATTTGCTGGGTGACGTATTGATGGGCGTGGGCGTGGCCTGCGCCATGGGCTGCACCGTCGGGCACGGCCTGTTTGCCCTCTCGACCGCGAGCGMCATCGATATTCGGCAAAAGGTCGATGCTTCCCAGCAGCGTACGTCGGATGATTTGAGAAGAACCAATGACGACACTGCCCAGCTGCGTCGCAGCATGCTCGATCTTTCCAATCAGATTGAGGCGCTGCGCGACGAAGTGGCAACCATGCGCGGACAAAACGAGAGACTGACACATGACGTGGCCGAGATGCGGCGCAGCCAGGAAGATATGGCGCCGGGCTTTGACAAGCGTTTGCGAAGGTTCGAGTCGGCCAAAGTCACGGTGGATGGCAATGGTTTTTTCGCCGAGCCATCCGAGAAGCAAGAGTTCGACGCGGCGCTTGCCACCTTTCGGAAAGGCGATTTTGCTGAGGCCCAAGCCGGTTTTGTGTCTTTCATGATGCGGTACCCGCAAAGTGGCTACAAGCCTTCTGCGCTGTTCTGGCTGGGCAATGCCCAGTACGCCTTGCACAACTACCGCGATGCGGAGGCCAACTTCCGGGCGTTAGTGACGGCCGAGCCCGACCATCCGCGCGCACCAGAAGCGCTGTTGTCGATGGCCAATTGCCAAGTAGAACTCATGGACGTCAAATCGGCCCGCAAGACGTTCGAAGACCTTGTGAAAGCGTATCCACGATCCGAAGCGGCCGCCATGGCCAAAGAGCGCCTTGCCAAGCTCAGATAAGCTGGTCACGTGCGTGCGCCTCGGGCCGTTCTGTTTGCGATCGTTTGCGTGCGCCTGCAGCTGGTCATGGACTCGATGCTGGAGGTGGCGAGAAGAACTTCCCCCTCGTTCCAATTTCCAAATATTCATTGCCGCAGGTCGCTTCGCGCAGGAGCACAATTGTCAATGACTCGTCGGATACGGCGCTGCCGCGCCTGCGTTCGGCGGCGACCGATCAACCCCAACGCCATGGCAGGCGACCCTTCCTCAAGCGAAGCGCCGGTGCTCCCGGATCGCTCAGGCCAACTGTTGCAACTGGTGCGCAGCCTGGCCGAAGAGTTGCATCGCGGCAGCGGGTTCGCGAATAGCCTCGGCCTTGACCATTCACTCGCGCGCGACTACGGGCTCGACAGCCTGGCGCGCGCCGAGTTGCAGTTGCGGATCGAGCGCGAGTTCGGCACCGCGTTCGCTGAGGCATCGTTCACCGAAGCCGAGACGCCGCGCGATCTGGTGCGCGCACTGGCCCTCGCGCCCGCTGCCGACAGCTCAATTGTCACCATGCCCGAGCCTGCCGCTGAAGCGACCGAGATCCGCTACCCGCCAGACTCCATCGCGACCCTGGTCGACGTGCTCGATTGGCATGCCGAACACCATGGTGACCGGCTGCTCGTGACGCTCGATTCCGATCACGGCGCGATCACCCAGCTCAGCTACGCCCGACTGCAGATCGACGCACTCGCGGTCGCCGCCTGGTTGGCCGAGCAAGGCTTCGGCGCCGGCGACGCGGTGGCCGTGATGTTGCCGACCGGCAGCGATTTCTTCGCTGCCTTCTATGGCGCGCTGTACGCCGGCTGCGTTCCAGTGCCGCTGTACCCGCCGGCGCGGCTGTCGCAACTCGAGGATCATCTGCAGCGCCTCTCAGGCATCCTGAGCAACGCCGAGGCAACGCTGCTGATCACGGTCGCGCAGGCGAAGCCGGTCGCAAGGCTGCTGAACGCACATTGCGAAACGCTCAGGCAGGTGGTGACGGTCGCCGACCTGGTCACTGCCGGCGCGCCCGCAGCGTCTTTCGTGCGGCCTGCGATCCGCTCCGATGCCACCGCGTTCCTTCAATACACCTCGGGCAGCACCGGCAGCCCCAAGGGGGTCGTGGTAAGCCATGCCAACCTGCTAGCCAACGTGCGGGCGATGCGGCGCGCCGCGCGAATCACGAGCAGCGACACCTTTTTGTCGTGGCTGCCGCTGTACCACGACCTCGGGCTGATCGGCGCCTCCATCGGCAGCCTGTACGTCGGCTACCGCCTGGTGCTGATGTCGCCGCTGGAGTTCCTGGCGCGGCCGGCGCGCTGGCTGTGGGCAATCCACCGCCATCGCGCAAGCGTCTCGGCGGCGCCCAATTTCGCTTACGAGCTGTGCCTGAACAAGCTCACCGACGCCGACCTCGAAGGCCTCGACCTGCGCTGCTGGCGGCTTGCTTTCAATGGCGCCGAGCCGGTGAGCGCAGACACGATCGAGCGCTTCGCGTCGCGCTTCGCACGCTGTGGATTCCGGCGCGAAGCGATGTTCACCGTCTACGGGCTGGCCGAAGGCGTTCTCGGCGTCACCTTCCCGCCGGTCGGCCGCGGTCCGCTCGTCGATCGTGTCGACCGCAGCGCGCTGCTTGAGCGCGGCGTCGCCAGGCCCGCCGCCGCCGGTGACGCGAAGGCGCTGCAAGTCGTTTCTTGCGGATTGCCGCTGTCCGGGGTCGAGGTGCGTATCGTCGACGCGGCGGCGCAGGAGCTGCCCGAACGTGAGCAAGGCCGAGTCCAGTTCCGCGGGCCGTCRGCGACCAGCGGCTACTACCGCAACCCGGCGGCGAACGCTGCGCTCATCGATGGCGAATGGCTCAACACCGGTGACCTCGGCTACTTCGCTGCCGGCGAGCTGTACCTGACCGGTCGCGCAAAGGACGTGATCGTCCGCCGCGGCGCCAACATCCACCCCGCCGACCTCGAATCCGCGCTGGCAAGCCTGCCGGGGATCCGCAAAGGCGGCGTTGCGGTGTTCCCGGCTACCGATGCACTGAGCGGCAGCGAGCGTCTCGTCGTGCTGGCCGAGGTGCGCGACACCGACGCGCAGGCGCACCGGCAGATCAGGGCCGCGATCACGGCAGCCGCAGTCGACCAGATCGGCATGCCGCCCGACGACATCGTCATTGCACCGCCGGGAACGGTGCTGAAGACCTCGAGCGGCAAGATCCGCCGCGCCACTGCGCGCGAGCTGTATGAACAAGGCGCGCTCGGGCACTCGCCGCGCGCGCCCTGGCGCCAGCTCGTTCGACTCGTCGCCGGCGCAGCGACCGCGCAGGCGCAGCGAAGCACGCGCAGCGCCGTGAGGCTCGCCTGGGCCTGCTGGGCCGGGGCGGTTTTTTCGCTCGCCGGCATCGGCGCCTGGCTGACGACGATGGTGCTGCCGGACATCGCGCTGCGCCGGCGCGCAGCGCGCGCCTGGGCACGATCGGCGACCAGGCTTGCCGGTGTCCAGGTGCGCATCGAAGGGATCGAACGGCTGCCGGCTTCGAGCGCAGCCCTAGTGGTCGCGAACCATGCGAGTTATGCCGATTCGATCTTGCTGACGGCCGCGCTGCCGCCGCGTTTCGGCTATGTCGCCAAACGCGAACTGGCCGCCGCAGGGGTGCTCGGCGTGATGCTCAAGCGGCTCGGCGCGGTGTTCGTCGAGCGTAACGATGCCGCCGGCGCGGTCGAAGACACGGCGGTGCTCGAATCACATGCGCGCGCCGGCGAGCTGCTGGTCGTCTTCCCCGAGGGAACGTTCAGGCGCGCGCCCGGGGTGCTGCCGTTCAAGCTGGGCGCCTTTGTTGTCGCTGCGCATACCGCGACGCCGGTGATCCCGATTGCGTTGATCGGCACGCGGTCGCTGCTGCGCCCCGGGCAATGGCTGCCGCGCCGCACGGAGGTCGTGATCAAGGTCTGCGTTCCGATTGTCGCATCGCAGCATGACTGGGCCGCAGCGGTCGCGCTGCGCGACGCTGCTCGGCATGCGATCCTCGAGCGGGTTCCAGAGCCCGACACCGGAATCGACCTCGAGCCAGCGGGCGATCACGCGCTTTGACGGCGGTCGCCTGACCGCCGCCGGTTGAATTGGCCGTCATCACCAGGTACGGTGCACGCGCACGGTGTTCGCGGGCGCTGTGCCGGCGCTGCTCGATTCTTTCAGCTTCACCATCGTGCCAGCGGCGGCGGCGCCCAGTGCGCCGGYAACGCCTCCCAGCGCACCGCCTACCACCACACCGACCGGGCCGGCCACCGCGACGCCGATGGTGGCGCCCGCGGCCGCACCAACCATTACGCCGCCACCTACAAGCACCGAATTGGCCTCGCGCTGTTCTTCCTCGGGCTCCAGAGGAAACTGCGCCGAGGGCCTCGGATCCTGCGACGGAACGCCGTAGCCGGGACGGGCCTGCACGGCGAGGTCTTCGTCGGCAGGTAGGAGCTTCGATGGCGGGGTGGCGGATGGGTTCATGTGCCTCTCCTTGGCAATCGACGATGAAACGAGCGGGAGACTCACCGCAAACTCTTCTAACACTCAACCCGCACCGGAGCCGCCATCCTGAAGACCTTGAGGCTGTCAGACAAAGTCCGCTGGACGGGCAAGGCGTTGACGGACGACAGGACCGCCTGACGAAAACGCGCTCGCCCCCGTAGGGCTACTCGACAAAAAGCAGGGCCGGGCATTCGAGCGAAGCCCGCACGGCCTGCACGAATTCGGCCGCAAGCTGGCCGTCGACCACGCGGTGATCGAAGGAGGAGGACAGGTTCATCATGCGGCGCGCCACCACCGCGCCGCCCTGCATCACCGGGCGCTGCGCGATGCGATTGACGCCGACGATCGCCACCTCGGGCGCGTTGATGATCGGCGTGGAGGCGATACCGCCCAGCGCGCCGAGGCTGGTGACGGTGATGGTCGAGCCGTTCAGTTCGTCGCGCGTGGCCCGGCCCGCGCGCGCGGCATCGGCCAGGCGGGCGATCTCGGTCGCGCTGGACCAAAGGTCGCGTGCCTCCGCGTGGCGCAGCACCGGCACCATGAGGCCGGCCGCGGTCTGGGTCGCGATGCCAACGTGCACCGCGCCGTGACGCGTGAGCACGCCCGCCTCGTCGTCGAAGCGGGCATTGATCTGCGGGAAGCGCGGCACCGCCAGCACGACCGATCGCACCAGCAGCGGAAGCAGCGTCAGGTGCGCCCGCTCGCTGCCCCAGTGTTCGTTGAGCCGCGCGCGCAGCAGCTCCAGCTCGGTCACGTCGATCTCCTCGACGTAGGTGAAGTGCGGGATGCGGCGAATCGCGTCCTGCATGCGCTGCGCTATGCGCCGGCGCACGCCGGTCACGGGCACGGCCTCCTCGTCGTTGCGCTCTGCGTAGCGCGCCGCACCCGGCGCCTGCGGACCGGTCCGCCGGACCAGCCAGGCGTCAAGGTCCTCGTGCAGGATGCGGCCGTCCGCGCCGTTGCCCGGCACCTGCTGCAGAGCGATGCCAAGGGCCGCGGCCCGATGGCGCACCGCGGGCGAGGCGAGCGGTTTGGCGGCCGATGGGCG
>NZ_JBFUIU010000587.1:0-5666 GCF_056401695.1 Variovorax sp. P4_D9 | reverse complement strand
TCATCCGCTGCGGCGCAGGTATCGGACTGCTGCCTGACTACGCCGTAGTGGCCGATCTGCACAGAACTGACCTTGTGCAACTGCTGCCGGCGTGGCGGGAAGCCTATGAACGACCGATTTCCGCGCTCTTTCCAAGCAGGGACCGGCTACCCACCCGTGTGCGCTTGCTGATCGACTTCCTTCGACAGGCCTTCGTCGATCGCGCGCCGGCCGAAACGAGCCCTCCGGCGCCCGCGCGAACTCGTCGCCGGCCCCTCGCGCAGTAGACGAAAGCCGGCGCTATTAGCGTCGGGCCATATCCTTGACGATTTCGTCGCAGAGCCACGAATCAGCTGCACTCCGAGGGCTCCTGCGCCATCGACAAAGATCTACTTGACGCCGCGAACCTGGCCGAGAACGACTGGGTCCACAACTGAAACATAAACAACGGGAAGCGCATCGTGACCTATGCGATCCGCGGCGATCGTGGCAGCGGCATCATCTCGGTCAACGGCTCGGCCGCGCGGCGGGCCGCGCTCGGCGACCTGATCATCATCGCGGCCTTCGGCCTGGTGCCCGAGGAGCAGGTGGCGGCGCATCGGCCGAAGCTGGTGTTCGTCGACGACGCCAACCGCATCAAGGAAGTGCGCGCCCATATCCCGGTGCAAGCGGCTTCGGGCGAAGCCGTCGCGGCCTGATGCCGAACGCAGCGAGCCTCGCCGTGTCATCGCACGCCGCCGCCAATGCGGCCACCCCCTATGGCACCCTGCCGCCGAACTCGCCGCCGTCGGTGCGCAAGCCACTATCGCCACGCCAGTGTTATCGACTTTGGACTCAAGCCACTGTTCGGGTTTGTTCTCAGGCATAGCGCTTTTCCAGCGCAACCCACCACGCGCAGTACTTCGGCGGGCTCCGCCGGGCTCAAGGCGATCCCCCGACACGAGTCCTCCATGGGTCTTCCAGCGTTGCAGCGTGCGCTCATCGCGATGCCCACGATGTCGCAGGCCACGCGCAACCGGGCGCCGGCCTAGTGCGCAATCTGGATGTCTCGGGCCAGCCTCCGGCGATCATCAAGGGGAATCATTCGTCCCCGCCCTTGTTGATCGCCGATCCAAACACGGTGGCCCTGACGGTCAAACGCGTGCAGGACGGCTTGTGCTCGAATCATCTCTGCGACAGCGGCGTGAAACTTGCCGTGGGGCTAATCAATGCCGCCGGTGGCGTAAACGGCAAGCCGCTGGAGATTCTGGTGCAGTCAGGCGTCGCCAAGATGTCGCTGTATCGGAATTTCGCCTCGAAGGACGAACTCATTGCGGCATTCCTGAACTGGCGCCATGACTTCTGGATGCGCTGGTTTGCTGAAACGGTCGATGCACACTTTGCGCAGCGGCCCGGGCTGTCCGCGATTGCTGACGCACTGGGGGAGTGGTTCGCCCAGGAGGACTATCGCGGCTGCTCCTTCATCAATGTGGTCGCCGAGGGCGGGTCCACGGGAGACTTGGGTCACCTGCAGCGAGCGGCGGTTTCGCACAAGCAGGCTGTGGAGCAAGTCATCGCCGGGCTGGCCGGTCGCCTCGGCCTGCAGTCGCCGGCCACCGTAGCAGCCGACGCGATGCTGTGTGTGGAAGGAATGATCGTGCGCTATCAGATGACGCACGATGCCACAGTGGTGGAATCCGGCAAGCGCGTGCTGGCACAAATTGAGCAAGCCGCAACGACAGGCAAGCGCAGGGTCAGGGTGGCGTAGCACCAGCCCCGACTGAAACACCTGTACCCCTTTTCTTCTTCCGACTGATCTCACCATGCCCACCCCGCCCGGGGGCTGGTTTGTGCGATGAACTGCCATTTGGACGGCTGCTCGAGAGCGCAGCAGAACGGCGGGTGATGGCCGTGACTGCCTGTTCACCAAACTCGCCGGTAGCAGCCTTTGCCAACAGCGTGATCACGCCGAAGGTCAGCTGCCAAGCGCGGCCGCGAACTGGTGCTCGCGGCCAACACCGGTCCTTCGCGGTAGTGCCTCGCAGCGGCCATTCGGCGCCGCTCTCGCGACTCAAAGTTGAACCCAGCCCTGCGCGCTTCCAGCCGGCCCGCCGGCGCGTCCGCCGCCGCGACGCAGCCGGCCGGCGACATGTGCACGGCCAGTCCTTAGCTGAAACGACGGCATTAGCTGCGCAGCTAACCTCCGGATTCGCATGGGCATGTAGACGGCGCAGCCCGCCAACACCCCTCATCCATTCCCGTCATTGGCTTCTGAAGTGCTTCGAGGAGCGTGGGCGCTTCACACCCGGAAGCCCCTCACTCGTCGGCCCGTGGGCGGTGGACCGCCTCCTTCAATCGATGGAGGGAGGGAGCGGCGCGCAGCCAGACACATGGTGCGGCTCGACGACTAGACTCCACGATTGGGAGTTCATTCAAGCAGGAGCACAGAATGAGTTTCTTCAAAAATTTGTTTGGATTGGGATTGGGGAAGAGGGCGAGATCTGGCGAGAGATGCCCCGCAAGCGGTGTATGGCGGGCCATKACAACGCCGTCGACAACTGTCTCCCTGGCCGAAGGCAGCACCATGCCAACCTTCAGGGGCAGGTCCGTCAACTGGCTGTTGACGAAGCACAAGTAGCGCCGGCGGTCCAGCTCAACAGGAGCCGACCAAGTGATCGACCAATCAAGGAGAGCGGATTAGCGGATTCACTTGGGAGTCCAGTCGAACGACCGAAAGGGGCCCATACCGGCTGTACAGATTTCTCCGAAGCTGACATTCGTCAGATTGCATATGGAACGTCACTCGATCTCGACCGCAAAGGGCGCAAGCTAGCCTGGCGTCCCGAGGTGTGGCAGGCGGCGCACCGACACACGGTGATTCGGAAACCATCGCTTTCTAAGGAGAGCAAGCGACCACGCGTGTGATGGGCCAGCCAGGTCGGACCGGCGCCCATATAAGCCTTGCCTTAGACGTTCGGCCGCACATCATGCAGCCGCCGTCGACTGCCGATAACTTCTAACGCACGAGCGACTATCAATGCCAGGTCACGTCGTAGGACGGGTTTCTTGAGAAGGTCGTTGGCGCCCGCCTGGCGGACCCGCGTCACAAGCTCAGGGCTCACGTTCCCGCTAACCACAATGATTGGTACATCCGGGCGCAATTGCCGCACCTCCTCAATAAGGGTGGACCCAGACATGCCTGGCATTCGTTCGTCGGTTATCAGGACGTCGAACTCTTCGGGATGCGCTTGGATGGAGTGCAGTGCCTCAATGCTGGAGGCAAACGAAACGGCCGAATAGCCCAGCGATACGAGATTTTCAGCCATCAGGCGCGCGAGAGCGCCTTCGTCATCGATCACGATGACCCGTTGCCCGTTGCCGGTGGGCAACTCCGCGATGCTTGTTTCGACAGCGTCTGCTGCGTAGCCTGAGTGTGGAAGGTAGACCGTGAAGACACTCCCGACGCCAAGCGCTGTCGAAACGTCGACTGCACCTCCAAGGTGGCTGACCGTGCTGTGAACGAGCGACAAGCCAAGGCCCGTGCCGACGCCCACCTCCTTGGTTGTGAAGAACGGGTCGAATATGCGCTCCAGGATGTCGCTTGCTATGCCCGCACCGGAGTCTGCCACCGCCAAGGCGACATAGGGACCGGCGTCGACCTTGCCGGTGCTGAACAGGCGGGGTGCTTCGAACTGCACCAGTTGCAGTGCGATTCTTAGACGGCCGCCCATTGGCATCGCTTGGATTGCATTGGTTGCCAGATTCATCAAGACTTGGTGGACTTGCGTCGAGTCCCCTATCACCGCCGCGTTGCCGGCCTCGAGCTGGGCCTCCAGGGTGATGTTGCCGGGTGCAGTGGCCGCGATCGACGCAAGAGCCTCGCGAACCACATTCTCGACGTGCACTGGGACCCGCTCGCCAACGGCACTTCGGCTGAATGCAAGGATGCGCTCCACCAAGGCCYGGCCACGCTCGCCGGCGGCAAGGATACTATCGAGGTCTCGCATGAGCCGGGTTCCAGGTTGGACACCCCGGGCTGCCATCTCGCCGTAACCCAGAATAGCCCCCAGGATGTTGTTGAAGTCATGAGCGATTCCGCCGGCGAGGGTGCCCATCGCCTCCAGTCTTTGCGCTTGGCGTAGCTGGGCCTCCAGGCGCCGCATCTCTACCTCAGCCAGGTGGCGCTCGGATACATCGAGAATGATGCCGACCATTCGCACGGGCTTCTTGTCGGAGCCAAAGAAGAAGCGGCCCTTGGACTGCAACCAATGAACGGAGCCGTCACTGTAGGTCACCCGGTACTCGCATGTGAAACCCCCCGTCTCTCGCGCTCGTCTAATGGCCTCTCGGACGTCGGGCCAATCATCGGGATGGATGAGTTTCTTCCAGGACGTCTGTGTGCCGTCGTAGGTCCCTGGCTCAAGGCCGTGCAGAGCTTCCATCGCGGGGGGCCAGCGCTGGCTCGTTCCGGGCGTCAAGTCGAGATCGAATGCCGCCGCCCGCGCCACCCGCTGAGCGAGGTCCAGCATCTCCTGTCGACCTCTGAGCTCGCCCTCTATCTTCTTGCGCTCCGTGATGTCGCTGACCACCCCGCTCAGAACGATCCGTCCATCGCTCAGTCGCGTCGCCTGAATGCTGTCTCGAACCCATCGAATGGCCCCATCCGGTCGCATGATTCGATATTCGACGTCCTCGCGCCTGGACTCGCCGCCGACAGCCTGGCGCAGGGCGTGCAGGAACGTTGGCCTGTCGTCAGGGTGGACGATTTCCTGCCAGCGCTCGGGAGACGGCTTGAAGTGTTCCGGCAGAAGCCCGGTGATGCGTTCCACGACGGGGGAGAAATATCTATAGCGCAGCGATCCAGCCTCATCGGATTCGGCGCTCCACAGCGCATCTGATACCGACGCGAGGATTCGCTGCAGTTCGTCCTGTTTCAGCTTTGTGCGGATGATGTAGGCAAGTCGAGCAATCTCATCTTGCGCGTCGGCGTGTGGCAGGACGGCCGCATCCGTGGCGGCGAGTTCTTCGGCGACCTGAGTCAGGCTGCGAATGGGGCCGACGATGCGTCTATACGCGACCGCTGCCATCRTGATGGCAAGGACGACGGCCACTGCGCCGCCGACGATTCCGACGAGTCGTGAAGTTCGAAGGCTGGCGTTGACGTTGTCGATCTCCGCCTGCAGAAGTTCTCTCTGATGGGCGGTGAGGGCCGCAAGCAGTCCAATCATCTTTTCGGCCTGGGGCTCTGCCTCGGTTCGATACAGGTAGCGATCATCGTAGGCATGCTCGCCGCCCACGTAGCTCGTGATCTCGAGGGCGAAATCGCTGATTTCCGCCCTGAGCTTGGCAAGCCTGGCGAGATGCCCGCGCTGCTGAGCAGTCAGTTGCTCTTGCTTCTCGGTGAGGGCCAGCCATAGGGCCGCGTTCGTCGACAGTTTTGGCCCATAGGCGAACCTGAAGTTCAACTCCCCTGAGGACGCGAACGCCATGAGGTTGGTCGTCAGGGAGTCAAACGAGGACTGGAATGCGACGATGTCCGAAAGGAGCGCGCGAGCACGGGGTGAGTCAGGTCGCCCGCGTTGCTCTTCGAGCATGGCATCCAGGTGCTTCATGGCCTCCACCCTCCGAGGCTGCACTTCCGCCCACGAAATGCGAAGTGCCGGTCGATTCCTCAGGGGGTTGTCATGCAGTTCGAAGAGTCTTTGGGG
>NZ_JBFUIU010000586.1:0-5666 GCF_056401695.1 Variovorax sp. P4_D9 | reverse complement strand
GTCATAACCTGCGAGATCTGGAGTCGCATCGTCGTCGATGTACGAGATATCGTCGGCAGTGCTGGACGTGGCGGAGGCGGATTCGATGGCGAGCGGGTTCATGCAAACCAGCATACGGACCGCGCCACGAATCCCGCTAGGGCAATTCGAAAATAATTAGGTTGCGTCGTTAGTAAGATGCGAAGAAGAGCCTAGACCTCGATGACCAACGACGGCTGGAACGCGGCATTGAGCTCGGGCGGGTACGACTCAGGATAGCCGCGAGGGTTGCACACGACCCGGGTGTTGCCAACCCTATAGTCATGCGAATCATGCAAGTGCCCGTGAACCCAGAGGGCCGGCACTTCGAAAAAGCTATCCGGCAACTCGTTCACATACGCGCCGGACAGCCAGTTCCTGGCGTACTTCGGAAGGAGGGAGCCACGATGGGGGGCGTGGTGCGTAACCACGACCGTCGGCCCATCGAACGGCTCCGCCAGCCTGTCGGCGAGCCACTGGCGCTGCACCCGATGAAGCGCAGCAGTGTCCTCGGGGGTCAAGCGGCGCTTCCTGCGCTTGACGCTGTTGGCGACTCCGCTGCGGGCGACGTTCTCCGCGACGCGGATGCTCGTGTAGTCGCTCATCCGCCAGCGCGCGAATGCCATCGCGCGGGGGGCGTCGCTGACCGGTCCGGCCTCGGTTTCGACCGCCAGCGTGAATTCAGTCCATAGCGTTGTCCCGAGAAACCGAACGCCATTTAGAGCGACCCTTTTGGAATCGAGCGCGTGGGCGTTGCTGGCGGCGGCCAGTTGCATGTCGTTGAGGGCAGTGTCCATCACGCCGCCGTAGAACTCATGGTTGCCGGGCACGAAGATGATCGGCGTCTGCGCGCCGAAGTTGCTAGGCCGCTGCGCCCAGCGAAGCGCCCTGGCCGGCGAGGTGGCGATGTCCCCGGCCAGGATCACGGCGTCCACCTCGATCTCGGGCACCCGGAAGGTGCCGAACTCGAGGTGTAGGTCTGAGAGGATGAGGAGCTTCATGAAACCAGCATACGGAACGCACCTCCTAGCGCGCTAGGTCAGATCGAAAATTTGTATTCGGCCCAAGGAGGTAGCATTCGCCTCTACCCGGTTTGGGAACCTAAAGTTGTCATCGTTCAAGACTCAGGCACTGCTGCGGCGCCTCGCCGCCACTTCCGGCCCGGAGCGATCGTTCTGGGAGGCTGTCGGGTCGCTCGCGCAGGAGGCCAGGCCGAACTGGGGCCTTGATCTCTTCGCCGACCGGCCGCCGTTGGCCGCCGCCGCGTTCGTCTACCTGGTCGACACCAGCAGCCTCTGGGTCGCCGCTGCCGCGATCTCACCGGCGCAGTTGGCCTCGCTGAGCTATGAGGTGGGGGAGGGTGGCAGCGGTGACGCCGACTTGCGCGCACTTGCTGCCGTGGCCATGGCGAGCGCCAGCCTGAAAGCCGGGCCAGGTGAGGGGCCGGCTGCTTCGCCCGAGACGCTGCAGGCCTTCGCCGCGGGCCTGCGCGCGATCGCCGTTGCGCCGGGATTTATCGCCGCTGGGCGATCGCCGGCGCTGGACAACCACCACTGGATCTTGCTGCTGTATCGGCTGGCCGACGGCGAGGTGATCGCTGGGTTCGGCTGCGTGGATGACCCGATCCCCGGCATGCTCGATCGCGCGACCTTGCTCGAGTGCGTGAAGAGCATGGTCGAGATGGACCTGGAGGAGTGCACCCTCGTCAGTGAGGCTGTGGAATTACATGGCGGGGTAACGTTGGCGCCAGATCTCTCGAACGTGGGGCGCGGTTGACTGGCAGGGATCTCCCGCCCAATTTCTGACCTAGCCGCGCGGCGTCGACGCCCGCGCTTGTCGAGCACTTCGAGGGCTATCGCTTCCGACCGAAGTTCAGATTGCCGTCACGCCGATGCCGGAAACGCGCTCGGAGCTGGGCAGTCGACCACCAGAGCAACGCCATATTTGCGCACAGGCCAATGCAGACGACGAAGGCAGCCCGATCCGCGAACCCTTGACCGAAGTCCAGGAGCAGAAGGGCCAGCGACCAGGGCAGGGCGCAAAGGATCGCGACCGTCAGCAAGAGGCCCTGTTCACTCGGCCGCAGCGTGGCCGCTGCCAGGGCAACGGCGAAGGCCGAGCAGGCTGCGGGGAGCCACCAGGCGTGGCGATACCAGAGCGGCAGGCGAGGGGTGGTCATGGAAGAAATTGTGCGGCGCGTAGGCTGCCGGCGCCCGAGCAATTTCACACGGACCGGAGAGGTTTGCCTTTTTGTCGCGCGCCGTCCACAACATGGAGCAGGGCGCTCAATCCRGGTGTTCTATGTGCTGACGACTTCCACCGGGCCGATCCCACAGTAGACGGTCTCGCCAGTCTTCAGCGCGGTGACGGTCCAGCGGTCGCCAGGGATGACCTCGTAGTCGGCAGACTCGAACGGGAGATCGCGCTCCTCGTGCACGCCCGGGCCGAGCCAGGAGGGCATGCGCAAGATGGATGGCGAGCAGGCAAAGAGGTCGGGGGTCTCGGACATGAGTTCGATCGTACCTGTGCTGCGGAAGCACATATCGATCCGCCGTGGCGACTCCGCTGGACCCAGTTTGGACAGACATCGGGACGCGGCTCGCTCGACCGGGCCAGGTTTGGTGCTAATGCAAGTTCTTTGAGCTTTCGGGCMTACCCCTTCGCTGCCCTAGCCTTGAATGCCTTGCGCTCCGCAAGCACCTTGTTCACCCTTGCTTGCAGCTTCTCGGGAAACGCTGGCAACTCGTCAGCGTTGAAGCCTGGGTTGAGCCGATCCTTCATCTTCACAAGCATGTCCTCAACAGTAGCGTCGTGCCGCATCCGCCGGAGGTAGCCAACCCTGTAGCGCCCGGTCTGCATGATGTGCTCGCGCAGCGCAGCCCGGAGCTCCTTGAACGCTTTGATGTAGACCTGTTCACCGTCGTATGCCCTAAGCGCAAGGCCCTCGACCAGCATGTCCAGTTCGGCAATGTATGCCTTGCCTAGAACCTTTTCGGCAACATCGAGCCCAGCCTTGTCGTCCTTGAGTTCCTTCGCTACTTGACGCTGTGTCTCCCGTGCAGTGTCCGTTCGCTGCCCGTCCAGCTTTAGTAGGTCTCCGTGTGTGATCTGCGCAAGCTCAATGGCCTCGAACACTGGCGGCCGTGTCCCGCTCTCGAAGAGGAAGGCGATCTTCTCGAAGTCGAACTCATAGTCGCCATAGCGCATGTGGCTAGGCCGGAGCAGTGACCACACAGGCTCGTCACCGGTGAGGGACAAGCGCACGCAGTCCTGTGTGAAGCCCATCCTGAACAGCAAGAAGTCGTTGTACTGATTCTTGAGCGTCATCAGCGCCAAGTTTGCCGCTGCAAGGTGTTCATAGAAGCGTCTGTTCGCGTCGTACATGCGAGCCAACGTGAAGGCCAGCAGCGTGCCGAAGAACGGGCCAATGACATACGTCCACGGCGATGTGGCCATCCTCACTCCTACTTTGTTTTGCGCGGATTCTATGCATAGGCGCAGCGACGGCGCACAGCCCCTACACGCATTTGTTTGTGAGCCACTTGATCGCAACGATGGGAAAAGGGCGTGCGAACGCTTGTAGACGGTCTAAAACGCCGTAGCCAAAGTGACTTGAACAAAGCGTGGCAGCGCACAGTGCACAAACGGCACGCATACGAAGCACGGAAGCACGTACGTCCGGCTTTGGGCCCGCAGGGCCGAGGTGTAGGCAAGATCGATCGCCGACGCCTCGCGCCAGGCCGGGTTGCGAAGCAGGGCGCCAAGCGGTTTGATCTGGGCGAGCCGGCGCAGTTCGTCCAACTCGGCATCGCGGAAGACGTCGAGGGTGGCAAGGCGCGAGGGGACGAAGCTGATGGTCATTGGATTCAAGCGCCGAAGGCGTGTGAGAGGTCGCCGATCGTGCGCTCGATCGCCTCTCGAGCCTCGGGCAAGAACTCCAGGATGCGGGCGGGCTTGAGGTTGCTTGCAGCTGTGTCGAGGATGGCCTGGTGCATCTTTCGCATCGATTCGAGTCCGGCAAAGGTCGCTTCGCTGAGGAGGGCGGCGGGACCGCCCGGGATGTCGACGACGGCGGATTGCAGAAGGAGAGGGCGCCAATCGGTGGCCCTACGAAGCCCCAGGGCGCGTTCTTCCATCACTCGGTCCAATAGTTCCTCGGTCCGCGAATACAGGCCCTGTATGTGCATTGCCATCGTCAGGGCATGAATGCGCTCGGAATAATGGGCGGGGGCCTCGGCTCGCGTCCTTTCGAGTGCCCGGTGGTCCTCTTCCATCTCCATGAGGGCCGCCCCAAGGCGACGCAAGGATCGTTTAACGATCGCCGCGATCACGCGCTCACTCATTCGGATGGCTTCCTGCCCCGCACGCCCCGGCCAGCCTGAGGCTTCTCTCCTCCCTCACCGTCACCCTTTCCGCGGCGGGTCTCGAGCTGGCGCAGCGCCGCCGCCGTCGCCGCGTG
Organism: Variovorax sp. P4_D9; assembly: GCF_056401695.1. Classification (NCBI taxonomy): domain Bacteria; kingdom Pseudomonadati; phylum Pseudomonadota; class Betaproteobacteria; order Burkholderiales; family Comamonadaceae; genus Variovorax; species Variovorax sp. P4_D9. Next base: position 1,189 of record NZ_JBFUIU010000586.1, on the reverse strand, counting down.
GCTCTCGCGCAGCTGTGCGATCTCGCGCTCGGACTGCCCTTGCTGGCGGTGCAGCTGCGCGGCAAGGTCGCTCGCGCGGTGCTCTGCCCCGGCGGCGCGCTCGCGCAGGGTCGCAAGCTCGACCTGGATCTCCTGCTGCTGGCGCGACCACGCGGCGGCGGCATCACGGTGCGCGGCCTTCTCGACCTGGAGTGCCTGCTTGGCTGCTTCCTGCACGCTGCGTGCCGCCTCCAGATCTGCGGCGCGGGCCTTCTGCTCCTTCGCAAGATCTGCGGCCGACTGGCGCGTGGCCACCCGCTCGCGATCGATGTCGGCGAGGAGGCGGCGTTCGTGGGCGACATGGCGCTGCTCGGCTTCCCTCGCGTCGCGTTGTGCCGCGCCGAGTTCCATCGCCGCCTTCTCGCGCAGGGCTTCCTTGCTGGCCACGGCCTCGTCCAGGGCCTTGCGCAGGCGTCGCACCTCGGCGTCCGAGTCGCTGAGCAGGCGAGCGGACTCTTGCTGCTGCGTGTGCATCTGAGCCTCCATGGCCGTGACCGCTTGGCGCGAGGACGCCAGGGCCTCGTCAAGCGCCACGCGTGCCTGCTCGAAGGAGGTCTCGCGCTGCTGGAGGTCTGCTTCCTTCTGGGCCAGGGCGCTGCGCTGCAAGTCGAGCTCGCGGCGGGTCGCCTCGGTCTTCTGAACCTGCACCTGATCGGCCTCGCGGCGGGCGGCATCCCAKAACAGCTTCGTCGCCTGGACCACGGCCAGGGGGAGCTGATGCGCCTCGCCGTCGGCCAGGTTGGCGCCATGGCCGTCCAGGCGCTTGCCGAGCGTGGCGAACCAGCGCTCCAGCATCGGGCTCACGGTGTTGGGCGAGCCGCTGCCGATCTTCTGGCGCACGCGCTCGATGGTCGGGCGCAGGCCTTCGTGCAGCAGCGCGTCGGCGGCTTCCCAGACCTGGGCTTCCTGGATCCCGCGGCCGCCGCGGACCGGGTGGTATTCATCGCTCGAACTTCTCGGATCCATGCCCTCTTCCCTGCCTTTTTTACTTGCGATAATAATGGAGCCCAGATTTAAAACTCCTGTGTTCGAATCGCGCCGTAGCACAAATGTGCTACAGTAGTGCTCGTTTCACAAGTTCCGGGGAGCCGTCTTTGTCCACCACCACGATTCGAATGGAAGATGCTCTGAAAGCTCGCATTGCTGCTGC
>NZ_JBFUIU010000585.1:0-5684 GCF_056401695.1 Variovorax sp. P4_D9 | reverse complement strand
TGCCCATACTGTTCGTAGATGTCCGTCGATTCGTCCCTCCGAGGCTACCGTTTCCAGCTTCGCCCGCGTCCTGCGCAGGCGGCGCAACTGGGGCGTTACGCGGGCATGATGCGCTGGATCTGGAATCGAGCGTTGGCCGAGCAGCAGGCTCGCCGCGAGCGCGGCGAGTAGAACGCAGGCTACGCGAGCATGTGCGCTTGGCTCACGGCCTGGCGCAACGCGGCWGAGACGTCGTGGTTGCGGGAAGGCSCGGTGCATCCACWGCAGCAGGTCCTGAAACGACTGGATRCCGCGTTCCAGACTTTCTTCGCGAACGTGAAGGCAGGCAAGAAACCCGGCTACCCCCGCTTCAAGAAGCGGGGCGAGGAGCCGGGCATTCGCTTTCCGGACCGCAAGCAATTCAAGCTGGACGCGCCCAATGGGCGCCTCCAGCTTCCGAGCTCGGATGGGTTCGCATGCGCATGAGCCGGGAGGTCGCCGGAGAGCTGCGCAATGCCAGCGTCACCCGTGAGGGGGACCGCTGGTATGTGGCGATCCAGACGATCCAGACCGGCGTCGCGCCGACGCTCGGCATCGACCTGGGCGTCGCCAACTTCGCGGGCCTTTCCGAGGGGCGACTCATCGAGCCGCTCGCGGCGATGAAGGCGCAGCAGCGACGCCTGCGGCGCTACCAGCGCAGCGTCAGCYGCAAGGTCAAGGGCTCGTGCATTCGCAAGAAGGCGGTCGTAAAATTGCGCGCGCTGCACAGGCGCATCGCGCAGCAGCGCAACGACTGGTTGCACAAGCTCACGAGCGGCTTGGCGGCCGAGCATMCGGTGATCGCGATCGAGGACCTGCGCGTTGCGGCGATGAGCGCCTCGGCGCGCGGCAGCGCGCAGCKCCCTGGCAGGAAGGTCCGCCAGAAGGCGGGCCTCAACCGCGGCATCCTCGACGCCGCTTGGGGCGAGTTCAGGCGCCAGCTCGAGTACAAGCTGGCCGCGCACGGCGGGCAGGTGCTGGCCGTGAATCCGGCCTACACCAGCCGCACGTGCCGCGTCTGCGGCCACGAAGCGGCGGAGAACAGAAAGAGCCTGGCGCTCTTCGCCTGCGTGGCCTACGGCCACACAGAGCATGCGGACGTCAAYGCCGCAAAGAAAATTCTGGCCGCGGGGCACGCGGTCTGGGCTTCTTCGTCGAAGCCCGATGCCTGTGGAGGGGTGGTTAGACGCACGGCGTCCGCAAGGACGAAGCGCGCGGCCCCTGCGAAGCAGGAACCCACCGAAGAGGCAGGCCGTGCGTAAAGCGCAGCACGCCTCCGCAGGAATCCTCGTCCTTCAAGGGCGGGGAGGATTTCAAGGCAGCTATCCGAAGCTCCGGACAGCAGGTCTGGCTAACTGAACACTTCGTCGAAATCGATGTCCTCGCCTGTCGGCATCTCGAGCCGAAGCGTCTGCTCGACGTGGGTGAGATGCTCGATCATCAGCGCACAAGCGGTGTCGGCGTCGCGCGCTTCGAGCGCATCGACGATGCCGGCGTGCTCGTGGTGCGGGCATGCGGGCATTCCGGGGGCATCGTATAGCGCGATCACGAGGCAAGTGAGTGAACACAGCTCGCGCATGTACTTGCCGAGGTAGGGGTTCTGCGCGACCTCGGCGATCAGCGTATGGAACTCCCCCGACAGCCGGATGATGGCGCGGCGGTCGTTGCGCACGCGTGCCTCGGATTCGAGCGCGATGTTCTTGCGCAGGCGCGACATCTGCTCGCGCCTCAGCGGGGCGGCGCAGAGCTCGCGCATCAGCGCCGGTTCGAGCACGCGGCGCGCATTGAACACCTGCCGCGCCTCCTCCACGCTGGGGCTGGAGACGAAGGTGCCGCGGTTCGGCTCCACCGTCAGGATGCCGTCGTGCGAGAGCTTGCCGAGCGCCAGGCGGATCTTGGTACGGCTGACGCCGAATACGCCTGCGAGCTTCTCCTCAACCAGCTTGGTGCCGGGCGGCAACCGGTGCTCCCAGACGGCGCCGAGGATCCTGTCGCTGATCTCATCGACCGAGGCGGCCCCGGCGGATTCGTTTTCTCTGACGGCATCCTTGGCCATATCTTGTCCCTTTTGCATCTCGCGTTGCGTTAGATTGTATAGCGGGTTTGCGGCCAATTTCCCAGAAACGTTCACTTGTCGTACAGGCCCCGGGTGAAGTTCCCACCTTATTGGTGTTTACCCTTGCATTCCGCCTAAATACAAATTTATGGTAGCCGATGTACAAAATTTAACTTGATTGCACTTCGGTGTTGTCCTATTGTTCGATCGTGCTTCCAACCCACGCCCGACCCAACATTGGAGATCACCGAATGCACACCACCCTGCCCCTCCCCGCCAGCGCCGACCGCGCCGCCGGCGGTTCGTCGACCCGGCGTGTCGCCGCCGCAAGCCTTGCCGGTACCACGCTGGAGTTCTACGACCACTTCATCTACGGCTCGGCCGCCGCGCTGGTCTTTCCGAAGCTGTTCTTCCCGCAGAGCGAACCGCTCGTCGCCACGCTTCTCTCGTTCGCCAGCTATGGCGTGGCCTTCGCGGCCCGGCCGTTGGGCGCTGCGGTCTTTGGCCACTTCGGCGACAAGCTCGGCCGCAAATCGATCCTCTTCCTCACGTTGCTGATGATGGGCTTGGCCACCTTCTTGATCGGCTGCTTGCCCTCCTTCGCCCAGATCGGGGTGATGGCGCCGATCCTTCTGGTCGTGCTGCGCATCATCCAGGGCCTCGCGCTCGGCGGCGAATGGGGCGGCGCGGCCATCATGGTCAACGAACTCGACCCCGAAGGAAAGCGACGCGGCCTGCTCGGCGCCGTGGTGCAAATAGCAGCGCCCATCGGCCTGCTGCTGGCCAACGGCGCCTTCGCACTCGTGACCTGGCAAGTGTCCGAAGAGGCCTTCCTGTCATGGGGCTGGCGCGTGCCGTTCCTGATGAGCGCGCTCTTGGTCGGCGTCGGCCTCTATATCCGCCTGAACGTGCAGGAATCCAAGGTGTTCGAGAAGGAAGCCAAGGGCAAGGAAGAGCACGCGCCCATCATGGAAGTGCTGCGCCACTACAAGCCGCAACTGGCCATCGCCTTCTTCGCGCGCCTGGGCGGCGACATCGCCTTCTATGTCTTCACGCTCTTCCTGCTGTACTACGTGCCGACCAAGCTCGGGCTGCCCAAGAGCATCGCGCTCAATGCAGTGCTGCTCGGCGCGATCGCACAGATGATCTTCATCCCCGTGGCCGGCTGGCTGTCCGACCGCATCGGCCGGCGCCCGGTGCTCATGATCGGCGGAATCGGCGGCGCGCTTTGGGCCTTCGCTTTCATGTACCTGGTAGGGACTGGCAACCCGGCGGCCATCATGCTGGCCTCCTTCGTCGGAATGGTGCTGGTGTCGTTCATGTTCTCGCCGCTGGCTTCGTTCCTGCCGGAGCTGTTCGCCACCAAGGTACGTGTGACCGGCGCCTCGTTGGGCTTCCAGTTCGCCGGCGTGTTCGGCGGCGCCCTGGCCCCGCTCATCGCCACCGGGCTGATCGCGAGCTTCGGCTCGACCACCCCGGTCGCGATCTACCTGGCGATCGTCTGCGTCCTGATCGCGGTGGCCGCCTATGCCGCCCGCGAGACGGCGCACATCGACCTCAAGGACGCGGGCCGCTGAAGCCTGCCGCAAAGGAGCATCCATGGACCCCTTCGATACCGTCATCCGCAACGGGCTGATCGCCACCGCCTGCGACACCATGTCCGCCGACATCGGCATCCGCGACGGCCGGGTGGTCGCGCTCGGGCAGAGCCTGGGGCGCGGCCGCCAAGAGATCGATGCCAGCGGCAAGCTCGTGCTGCCGGGCGGCGTCGATGCCCACTGCCACCTCGACCAGCCGATGGGAGAGGGCCTGAAGATGGCCGACGACTTTCTCTCGGGCACCCGTTCCGCGGCCTGCGGTGGAACCACGACCGTGATTCCGTTCGCCGCGCAGATCAGGGGCCAGTCGCTTCGCGCGGCGGTGGAGGACTACCACCGCCGCGCCGGCGAGAAGGCGCTGGTCGACTACGCCTTCCACATGATCGTGACCGATCCGACCGAGGCGGTGCTGAAGGAGGAGCTTCCGGCGCTCATCGCCGAGGGCTACACATCGTTCAAGATCTACATGACCTACGACGACATGAAGCTGGACGATCGGCAGATCCTGCGGCTGCTTGCTATCGCGCGGCGGCACGGCGCGCTGGCCATGGTCCACGCGGAGAACGCCGACTGCATCGCCTGGCTCAGCGAGGCACTAGAGGCCGCCGGCCAAACCGCGCCGAAGTACCACGCGGACTCGCGGCCGATGGTGGTGGAGCGCGAAGCCACGCACCGCGCGATCGCGCTGTCCGAACTCGTCGACGTGCCGATCCTCATCGTGCACGTGTCGGGCCGCGAGGCGATCGATCAGATCCGCTGGGCCCATGCCCACGGGCTGCGCATCTACGCAGAGACCTGTCCGCAGTACCTGTTCCTGACGGCCTCGAATCTCGACGAGGGCTATGAAGGCGCCAAGTGCGTCTGCAGCCCGCCGCCGCGCGACAAGGCCAACCAGCGCGTGGTGTGGGACGGTTTGTCGGATGGGCTCTTCACCATCTTCTCGTCCGACCATGCGCCCTTCCGCTTCGACGATCCGCAGGGCAAGAAGCCGGGTGGCAAGGAGGTGCCGTTCCCCTACATCCCGAACGGCATCCCGGGGCTCGAGACGAGGCTGCCGCTGCTGTTCTCCGAGGGCGTGCGCACCGGGCGCATCACGCTGAACCAGTTCGTCGCGCTGACGGCCACCAACCCCGCGAAGCTCTATGGACTGAATCCGCACAAGGGCACGATCGCGATCGGCTCCGATGCGGACATCGCCATCTGGGACCCAAACAAGGAAGTCACCATCGAGAACCGTATGCTCCATCACGACGTGGACTACACGCCGTACGAAGGCATGCGCGTTACCGGATGGCCGGTCACCACACTGGTGCGCGGCGAACTCGTGTGGGACGGGGGCGAGGTCTGCGCGCCGCGGGGCCATGGCCGCTTCCTGCCCTGCGGCAAGCCCGACATGGCGCGTCCCAAGGTTGTCGATCCGGCGGCCGGCGGGCACTATGTGGCCAACCTTCCCGACGCGCTGGGCAAGCTGGCGCAACCGAATCGTGCTTGAACTCGACGCATCGCAGATCGCGGCCCGCATCGGACGCGGGGAGCTCGACCCGGGCGTGGTGGTCGCCGCCTTTCAGCAGCGCATCGTCGAGCGTAATCCCGCGCTCAACGCCGTCGTGGGCGAAGCTCCGCCCGGGCTCGCTGCCGACATCGCCGCGCTGCGCGAGCGCATTGCGAGCGGCGAGCGTCCGCCGCTGGCCGGCGTGCCGGTGGTCGTGAAGGATGTGATCTGGGTCAAGGACCAGCGCGTCACGCAGGGCTCGCTCCTGTTTGAGGATTTCATCGCGACGCAGGACGCGGTCGCGGTCGAACGGCTGCGGCGCGCCGGCGCGCTGGTGATCGGCATGGGCAACAGTTCGGAGTTCGCCTGCAAGGGCCTCACGACCAACAAGGTGTACGGCCTGACGCGACATCCCATGGACCTGTCGCTCACGCCCGGCGGCTCGTCGGGCGGCTGCGCGGTGGCGGTGGCCGCGGGGCTGGCGCCGCTGGCCTTGGGCACCGACGGCGGCGGCTCCAGC
>NZ_JBFUIU010000584.1:0-5690 GCF_056401695.1 Variovorax sp. P4_D9 | reverse complement strand
GCCATATCCAGATCGCGTTCCTGCCGCCGTACGCGCCCGACCTCAATCCGGTGGAGTATCTGTGGGCCTGGCTCAAACGACATGCCCTGGCCAACTACTGCCCCAACGACCTCAGCGAGCTGCACACGACCGCGCGCAACAAGCTCAAGAGTGCCCAGAAGCGCTCCTCGATCATTGCCGCCTGCTGGATGCAGGCTACGCTCTGGTAATGTCATGGGTTACGTAAAGATCAATAATTGTCATTGCCTTCTCCATCTGAATGTCGATTGCATGCGGAATGCCGGTGGATATCGCGCTCGGCTTTCCGCAGATGTCAAACACATCGAACAAGGGCTCCTGACGGTCGCATGGCTGTCCACGTCGGTAGCTAAGATGAGGATTTCGAATCGAATGAGGAACGTGGAATGAAGGCAGCTCCGACATGGATCATGGTCGCAGTGGGCGCCGTCGCCGCGGCTGTCCTGGGCGCGGCGGCCGCCGCACAGCCRATGYCGGCGCCGCCCGCGTCCTCGCAGGCCGCACTCGCTGCCATCGAGGGTCCGACCTGGCGACTGACCGAATTGCGCGGCTTCGATGCCTCGGCGCTCCCCACCGGGCCGCAATCGGTCACGGCCCGCTTCAAGGCCGGCCGCATCGACGGCTTCTCGGGATGCAACCGGTATTTCGGCAGCTATGCATTGAAGCAGGGCCGGCTGATGATCAGTTCGCTGGCCGGTTCGATGATGGCCTGCGATCCCGCATCGATGGCGCTGGAGACCGCGGTGCAGCGGGCCCTGTCGGGTTCGTTCCGGCCGGTGCGCACCGGCGAGCGCCTGGGCCTGCTGTCGGAGGACGGGCAAGCCGTGCTCGTGTTCAAGGCCGAGCCCGCACCCGCGCTTGCCGGGCTGCGCTCGAACATCACCGGCTTCAACAATGGACGGCAGGCGGTCGTGAGCCCGCTGCTCGGTAGCACGCTCTCGCTGTCCTTTGGCGACGGGGTCGTGAAGGGCTTCGGCGGTTGCAATACCTTCCGCGCCACCTACACCACCAACGGCGACCAGGTCGCCATCGGACCCGTGGCCACCACGCGCAGAGCCTGCCCCGCAGAGGGCGTGATGCAGCAGGAACGGGAGTTCATCGCGGCATTGAAGTCGACCACGACCTGGGCCTTCAGCGGCGCCATGCTCGACATGCATCGGGCCGATGGGGAGCGCACCCTCACGGGCAGCCGCGAGAGCGAGTGAGGCTCGAAGGTGTGGACACGTATTGAAGGACGCGGCAGCATCTCGCCGCCCGCGCATCGCCAGGCGTTCATCAGTCTCACAAAGAAAAAGGTTTACATGGAAAAGTTCATTCCCTTGCTGTGCGCAGCGCTGGTTCAGACGTTGGCGGGCGCCGCGTTCGCGCAGGGCAGCGGCGAAGTCGATCCGTCGCAAGGCAAGGCGCCGCCGGTGGCGCGCACCACGCCCGCGGAGCGTTCCGAGGCTCGCACCGATGGCGCGCCACCGGCAGCAAGGCGGCCCGCGGACCGTAGATGGGAGAGGTCCAGGCCAACCCATTGACGGCACCCTCGGAGCCGCGCGCCGAGCGTCGCGCGGCGCCGTCCAAGCGCCGGGCCGCGAACACCGCGGCCAACAAGGAAGGCAATTTCTCGCGCGGCGGCAACACCGACGCGCCGGAGCGCCAGAAGCCCTGAAGCCAGGGCGTCCCGATCAGCCGCGCTCGCGCAGCCGCATGCGCAGGCCGATCGGCGTCATCGTGAACGAGAGATGCTCGCGCGCCGGCTGTCCGTCCGGCGTGTCGACGCTTTCGATGTCGAAGCAGTTCAACAACTGGGCCATCGCCATCTTCATTTCGAGCAGCGCGAGATAGCGGCCGGGGCACATCCGCGGGCCGGCGCCGAAGGGCATCGAGACGCGCTTCGCACTGCTGGCCGCGGCGCCGGCCCGGCCATCGGCCAGCCAGCGCCCTGGATCGAATTCCATTGCTTGCGCGAGATGGGTGTCGCTCACGCTGTCGACGCGCATCAGGTTGATGACCACTGTGCCGGCCGGCACCTCGACGTCGCCCAGCTGCGTGTCCTTTTCGGCCTGCAGCGCGAGGATCGGCGCCACCGGCTTGAGCCGCATCGTCTCGTGTGCGCAGGCCTCGACGAAATCGAGTTGCGTCAGTTGCTCGAAGCTCGGGCATCGCGCGTCGCCGAGGAGGCCGCGCACTTCGTTGCTGGCGCGCTGCAGGGCCGCCGGGTGACGCCACAGCAGGTCGATCATCCAGGCGATGGTGTTGGCGGTCGTGTCCTCGCCGGCCAGCAGCATGGTGAACACGTTGCCGGCCACCTGCACGTCGGTGATGCCGCTGCCCGGCTGGTCGGCCGCTGCGACCATCGCCTCGAGCAGGTTGCGGGGCTCCGTGCGCAGCGTCGGGTCGGCCTCCATCCGGCGGCGCGTCTCGGCGATAAAGCCGGCCACCGCCTCATTGACCGCCTGCACGCCGTGCTTCAGTTCGCGGTCGGCCCGGCTCGGCAGCAGGCGCCAGGTCGGCAGCGGCGCCAGCATYCGCTTGACCAGCGCCGGAAAGATCTTGTCGAGGTGCTGCTGGATCACGTCGCCGTCAGACTCCAGCGTGTTGACCTCGGCGCCGAATGCGAGCCCGGCGATCGTGTCGACGGTGTAGCGCATCAGGTCGGCCTGGAGGTCGATCGTTTCGCCGCGCCGCGTGGCCGCTCGCCATCGGCCGACCAGCCGTTCGGCGACCTTCTGCAGCGACGGGAAGTAGTGCCGCACGTGCGCCGGGTCGAAGCTGGCCATGACCATGCGTCGCTGCCGCCGCCAGTCCTCGCCGTTGGCACCGAAGAGGCCCGGCTTGAGGCCCATCTCGCTGGCCACGGCCTCGAAGCGGGCGGTGCGCTTGAAGCCCTCGGGCCGGTCGCGCAGCACCGTCGCCACGGCCTCGTGATCGCCGACGATCAGCAGTCTGCGCGGGCCCATTCGCAGCTTGAAGAAGGGACCGAACTCGCGGCACCACTGCTCCAACTGCTGGTGCATGCGCGGGGCATCGATCTGCAGCAGGTTGCCGATCAATGGGACGCCGCGCGGCCCCGGAAGGTCGTCGATGCGGCGCAAGGCAAGGGTTTCCATCATGCGATTCTTGTGAAGCCGTCGGCACTCCAGCGTTCGCTGCCGACGCCGTTGTGGACGAAGAAGAGACCGTCGGGATCGTAGCGCTCCTTGACTGCGAGCAGCCGCGGGTAGTTGCCGCCCCAGAAAGAGCGCTGCCAGTCGGGCTCGAAGTAGTTGCTCTCCGACAGGTAGGAGCCGGGTTGCGGCACCCGCTTGCGCAATTCGTCGACCGCACGGCCGATCGCGGCCGCCTGGCGCCGTGCGAGGGCGGCGTCGGGCTCGTGCCCCGGCACRCCGGGCAAGGCCGGCGGTCCATCGGCGCCGCAGATCACCAGCGCGAAGGCGTCCAGCACTGCCGGGTTCATCGCCGTGTCGCGGGCGGCGGCGATGACCTCGGGCGGCGCGCCGGCCAGCCCCTTGTTGACGTGCATCGATAGGCCCCAGTGCCGGCTGGCGTCGAACAGGGCATCGCACAGGACCTGTCGGCGCTCGGGATGCAGCAGCGCGGCCGGTAGCCAGGCGGATTGATAGCCGTGCAGCACCTGTCCCGCCTGGCCCTGGTCGCCGGGCCAGAAGACATTGCCCGGTGGCGCACCGGGCCGGTCGTCGGTGCTGATGAATCCGAGCACGCGCTTGAACAGCGTCGGCGCCCAGAAGTCGCGCGCCGAAGTCGAGACGATCTTGAGTGGGGAGAACTCGATCTTGAATGCCTCGGGCTCGGCCTCGACCGCCTCGAGGAAGGGCTGCCAGACCGCCTGCGCTTCGCTGCGGCGGAGGCCCTGGAACACCATCGCGAGGCGCAGCGTGTCGTCCGGCCGCAGGCGAATCTGTTCGCCCCAGTGCGGGTTGTGCAGGCGATCGGCGTAGCAGTCGACGATGAGGCCGATCAGGCGACGGAAGGCCGGTGCGGAGGAGGCCTTGATCGTCATGTTGACCGCGCCGAAGGATTCGGGGAGCGCATGCACCTTGAGGGTCAGGCGCGTGACCACGCCGAGGCTGCTGCCGCCGCCGCCCTTGAGGCCCCAGAACAGCTCGGGCTCGCTGCACGCGTTGGCGATCCGCACCTGGCCGTCGGCAGTCACCACCTCGGCCTCGAGCAGGCTGGCCGAGGCCAGGCCGTAGGCCTTCGAGAAGCTGCCGAAGCCGCCGCTCTGCACCAGTCCGGCGACCCCGACGGTCATGCATCCGCCGCCCTGCACGTAGCCGCCGCCGCGGGTGCTCACCGCCTCGTAGACATGGGCCCAGATCGCCCCGGCGCCGACCGAGACCGCGCGCGTGGGCGAGGCCTGCGCCTCGCAGCCCCTGGCGACGAAGGACTCGTGCAGCGTGACCTGGTTCATGCGGCGTGTCCAGACCAGAAGCGAATCGGCCGAATTGGAGGTTCCCTGGTAGCTGTGGCCGCCGCCCTTGACCACCAGGCGCAAGCGGTTGCTGCGCGCGAAGTCGACGGCGGCGACGACGTCGGCAGTGTTGCGCGCTGACACCGCCTGGACGCTTGGGCTCGAGGTCCAGGCGCCGACCCAGCCGAGCGTCTGCGTGAGGCCGATGTCGTCGCCAAGGAAGTACGGGTTCTTGACCGCCTTGAAGAACTGCGTGCAGGCGGGCCCGGCAGGCGCATCGAGGCAGGCCGCGAAGGGCGACTGCACCTTCACCAGTGCGTCGCCGCCCAGCTGTTCGCCGAACTGCTTCCATTGCGCGTCGGAAGGCCAGCCTGGATCGCCCGGACGCACGCGGGAGACGGTCGCCGCCGCGTGCGCCGGCGTCGCCCACGGCTGCGCGAACGGGATGGCGGCGGCGAGTTGGACCAGACTTCTTCTTTTCACGGGCTGCCTTTCATCGAGGACGGCGTTGGCGGGGCGGCTGAAGTATGCCGAACGGCTCAGCCCTGCTGCTCGATCGCGGCCTGCACGATCGGCCGGGCCCATTCGGGCGTGGCCTCCAGCGCCGAGGCATCGTCGGCTTCGGGAAATACGAGCCGGCCGCCGACCATCTCGAGCAGCAGGACCGGGTTGGGAATCTCCTCGCCCGCTGCCGCCTCTGCGCTGTTGTCGAACACCTGCAGGCGCGCCAGCAGCGGCATCAGGCGGATCAGGTTCATGCGCGAGCTGATCCAGCGTTCGCGGATCTTGGCGACCGGGATGTCGTGGCCTCCGCTGGCGACCCGGGCCTGGACGCGCCGCAGGTGCATCTCCGCCGAGGCGAGGCCGCAGAAGAGCATGACCACGTCGTGGCTGCGCGAGGCCTGGGCGAGCAGTTCGGGGATGGTGTTCGCGCCGAGCGTGGTCTCGAAGGCGTAGTTTCGGCCGCTGGTGATCGCGGCGGCGAGCTGGCTGCGGCCGTATTCCCAGGCCCGTGCGTTGGCGTCGACGGTCTCGAGGCCGAGTTGCGCGACCAGTTCGCGCGCATAGCTGTCGGGGTTGTACCAAGCCAGGCCGTGCTCGGCGAGCAGGGCGCCGCCGACCGAGCTCTTGCCGGCGCCATTGACGCCTGCCAGCACGAAGATGAAGGGCCGCGTCTTGCGGGCCGTGGCCATCAGAACGAGGCGCCGGCTTTCGGACGCCGCGCCAGCTTGCCGCGGGCCTCGAACAGGGC
>NZ_JBFUIU010000583.1:0-5707 GCF_056401695.1 Variovorax sp. P4_D9 | reverse complement strand
ATGTAGGCACGCTCCCAGTCGAGGACTGCCGTGAATTCGCCACTGGCTTCGTCGAGAAGGAAGTTGCCGGCGCGGTAGTCACCATGCACCACGCTGGCCCGGTCCAGCGCGGGCACATTGCGCGCGAGCCAGTTGGCCGCGACGTCCATCAGCGCGAACTCTTCGCCGCGATCTTCCTCCCAGACCCTGAGCGTGCGGTTGATCTGCAGTTGAGCACTCTCCGTGGTCCCGATCTCAGGACGACTAAAGGATTCGAGATCCACACGTTCGTGGTCGAAGGTGTGGATCTTCGCGAGGTAGTCGACGAACTGCGGCGCCAGCAATTGCCGAAGGCGTGGACCGAAGTTAGTGCCGATACCGGTCACGCTGCCGCTCACGATGGAAGTCGGCTTCGCAACGCCATGCGCATACGCGTAGATCAGTGCGGGCTCCGGAAACCACTTGCCGTCGGGGTCGACCCAATACATCTTCGGCACCGGAACGAGACCTTCCAATGCGCGCAGCAGCTCGAATTCACGCAGGCGGCTCGATGCATTGATCGACTCCGATGGCTCCATGCGCACGACCAGGTCGGAGATCGTCCGCCCCACGGCCGGATCGTTCCAGCGCAGCGTGAAACGCATTTGCAGCTTGGAGGCGCCGCCCGCAAGCCAGCATTGGTTGGACACTTCAAAGTCGTCCTGGAGCGTGTCCTTCAGCAACGCGATCAGTGAGGCGGACAGCACGTCCAGGCTCACCATCGAATAGGACGGGCCGCCGCGGCGCTCCATCTTTCGCGCCAGGAGCCGATCGATCTCGGGCTCGATCGGGTAGCGCCTGCGCAGCGCCTCGACGAACTCCGACGTCGGCGTGTCGCGAATGTCGAATGTGTTCACTGCTGACATGAATCGGTTTCCTTGCTCATCTGGCGCAGGTGGAACTTCTGGGCTCTTCCCACGGCGGCTATTTGCTTCTCGCCGGCGACGAACCGCTCGGCGGCCGAATGGTGCTCTTCGGGTGACGGGCCGCGCGGCAATCGCAACGACAAGACGTCTCCAGCCTGTGTGCAGGTGTTGCCCATGATTTCAGGCCAAGCTTTCTCTCAGAACCTGCTTGAGCACCTTGCCGGCGCCGCTGAGTGGCAGCTCGGTGGCGACCTTCAACTCCTTTGGGATCTTGTAGCGAGCGAGCCTCGGTCCGCAAAACGCCTGCACCTCCTCAAGGGTGACCGCCGCGCCCGGCCTCAGTACCAGCACGGCGCAAACGCGCTCACCCCACTGGCGATCGGGCCTGCCAATGACGGCGACCTGAAGGATCCCCGGGTGTTCCTGCAACGCACTTTCGATCTCGGCCGGATAGATGTTCTCACCGCCACTGATGATCATGTCCTTGAGGCGGTCGTTGACGTAGAGGTAGCCGTCGTCATCCAAACTTCCCACGTCGCCAGTGCGAAACCAGCCGTCGCTCCCAAGGGCGGCCGCAGTGGCCTCTGGACGACGCCAATAGCCAGCCATGACCGTCGCGCCGCGGACACAGATCTCGCCCCTGATCCCGGCTTGATGAATCGATTTCCCATCGGCGTCAATCAGGTTGACCTCGGAAAGGGGCACGGCACGGCCGGCGGAATTGAGTCGTTCCGTCGCAGACTCAGTCTCGAGAAAGGTGCACAGCGAGACGACTTCGCTCATGCCGTAGGTGTGGCTGACCGCGATGTGACGGCTCGCATAGAGACGCAGCAGCGATTCCGGGCTTGGCGCGCCACCCACGATCAGCAGGCGCAAGCTGGACAGGTCGGCGCCATCGAACGCGGCATGCTGACTGAGCATCAGCATCATCGTCGGAACCGAGAACGTCATCGTGATGCGATGCTCCGCGATGGCGGCAATGACTGCACCAGCCTCGAAGCCGCGATGCAGCACGACCTCGCCGCCCATAAGCAGCAGTGGCGACAGGAGCACGAATAGGCCGCCAACATGGAACATCGGCGCGGTCGTGAGCAGCTTGTCTTCTGCGGTGATGCCGTAGCAGAGAATCCAGTTGAGGTTGTTGGCCCAGAGGTTGCCGTGGGTCAGCATGGCGCCCTTGGGGACACCCGTCGTGCCGGAGGTGTAGACCAGGGCCACAATGTCGCTCGCCTGCACGTCGACAGCCGGAAGCGGTTCGGAGGGCCGCGCCAGGAGCTCGTCCAGTGACTGCCATTTGGGGGCCGGACCGCCAGCGTGGATGTACTCGCGGCAGGGCAGTTCGGCCCGCATCGACTCGATGAGATCGAGATGTTCGGCACCGACGATCAGCGTGTGAACGTCCGCGTCGGCGATCAGTACCCTCAGCTCCGATGCTGTCAGTCGGAAATTGAACGGCACGAAGATCGCGCCCAACGACGCTGCTGCCAGCAGCCCTAGCAGACATTCTGGGCAGTTGAAGCCTAGGAATCCGACGCGCTCGCCCTTGCGCACTCCCCTCTCGTGGAGGGCCGCGGCGAGGCGCTCGGTGAATGCCGCCATGGCGGCGTACGTCCAGGTCTTTCCTTCGAAAGTCAGCGCCGGCCGTTCCGCCGAGAGCACGGCTCTGCGCGCGAAGGACGCCCACAATGTCGTCGGGTCCTGGCATGGCGCAGCTTCCTGCATGATCGTGCTCTCCATGGCGGCTTCTCAGCGACCTACGAATTGCGGCTTGCGGCGGGCAGCGACGTCGCAGATGCCGTTCCATCCGTCCTCGGTGCGCGTGACGCGCGTCATCGCTCGCGCCTCCTGCTCCATCTGCGATTCGATCGGCTGCGACCAGGTCGACAGCAGCAGGTTCTTGATCTCGCCGAACGCGACCGTGGGTCCCGCGGCCAGCTCGCGAGCCAGCGCCCAGGTTTCGTCGTGGAGCGAGGCATCGTCGACCACATGACTGATCAGGCCGGCCTCCAGCGCCTGCTCGGCGCTCCAAGTCTGGTTGCGCATGAAGAATTCGGCAGCGCGACGGATGCCGACACGCCTTGGGATGAAGGTTGTGCCGCCGCCGTCTGGGAGCAGGCCGATGCCGGTGTAAGCGGCATAGAAGCGCGCAGAGCGCGCCGCAATACAAAAGTCCGCCGCAGCACACATCGCGACAAAGCCGCCGACGGCGAGCGAATGGACCGACACGACGACCGGTGCATTCATGCGCGCGAATCGAGACAGCGCCGAATGCAACCCTACGGTCGCATTTTTGATGAAGATCTGCAGTGCCGCGCGGTTCCGGTTCATGGTCTTGAGGTCGGCGCCCACGCCGAAGTACTTGCCGGCGGCGTCGATCAGCACGCAGCGCACCGAAGGGTCCTCATCACATTCGGTCGCAATGCGGCTCAGTTCGGTGTTGAAGCGCAGGTCCATGGGGTTGCCGCGCTCGGGCTGGTTGAAGGTGACGTGAGCAATGCCGTCCTGGATATTGAGCTTGAAGGATTCGTATGTCATGGGGGTTCCGGTGAGTCAGTCGTGGCACTTTTGACGCGCAATGACCATCTTCATGATCTGCGCCGTACCGTCGCCGATCTGCAGCCCCAGCAGGTCGCGCAGGCGCTGCTCGAAGGGCATCTCCTTCGAGTAACCGCCGTGGCCATGGGTCAGCAGGCAGGTATTGACGATGTCGTAGGCGAGCTTCGGGCCCCACCACTTGCACATCGCCGCCTCGGCGGTGTGCGGCAGTCCCTGGTCCTTCATCCACAAGGTCTGCAGGCACAGCAGGCGGGCTCCGGTCCAGTGCGTCTCCGCCTCGGCCAGTGGAAAGGTCACGCCCTGGTACTCGCTCAGCGCCTTGCCGAAGGTGAAGCGCTGGCGCGTGTATTTCCATGCGGCGTCGAGCGACAGTCSCGCGACGCCGAGGCAAAGGATTCCGAGCAATGCGCGGCTGTAGTCGAAGCCGGCCATGACCTGCGAGAACGCTTGGTTCTCCTCGCCCAGACGGTACTTGGCGGGAATCCGTACGCCGTCGAAGAACAGGGAGCCGCGGCCGACGCTGCGAGTCCCATGATCGTCGAATTCGGTTCGACTGATGCCCTTCGTGTCGAGCGGGATGAGGAATGAGCTGATGCCCTTGGCGCGCGATTCCGCCGTTCCCGTGCGCGCGAACACGACCGCGAAATCGGCCTGCGAAGCCATACTGATCGATGTTTTCTCGCCGTCAATCACGTACCAGTCGCCTTCGCGCCGCGCCTTCAGCTTGAGGTTGGCGGCATCGGAACCACCGCCCGGCTCGGTCAATGCGATCGCTGGGATCAGCTTGCCGCGCAGCATGCCCTCGATCCAGGGCTTGACGACCTCCTTTTCGCCAAAGGCGTTGAGGATCTGGCCCAACAGCGAAGCCGTGATAGTGATGTAGCCGATGTTCAGGTCGTCGCCGCACAAGGCCTCCACAACGAGCCCTGCGGTGAGGCAGTTCTGTCCGAGCCCGCCAACATCCTCCGGCAACTCGATGCCGAACAGACCCAACTCGCCCATCTTCTCAAGCGTCGGGCGATGCAACTTGCCCTGTTGATCGCGCAGCCGGTAGTTAGGAGCAATGTGGTCCCTGGCGAAGACGCGCGCGGCTTCAATGAGTTCGTTCTGTTCTGATGAGAGATTGAAGTCCATCTCGCTGCCTCAAACCCGAATCCAGTCGCTGATCGGATCCATCTGCTTGGTGCCGCCGTTGTACGAATACATGCGTCCCGTGGCGATCCGGTGAAGGCTTAGATCGACCGGGAGTCCAATGAGCCCACCGCTGTCCCAGTTCTTGATCGACTCCAGCGCGGCTTTCATGTTCGCGAGGTTCAGCGGCTTGTCAGCCTTGATGCACCGCTCGGCGATCTCCGCAAAGATCATTCCCGACAACCAGGCCTGGATGGTGAAGATCGAAATGTCCTTCAGGTCGGGCTTGGCCTTGGTGATTTGCTCGCGCATGGTCCTGGCCATGACCGCTTCCTTGTCGTAGGCATAGCGGTATGGAAAGAGGCCGGTCCATTTCTCGCCTAAAGCGCCAATCGCCTGATAGGTGGGAATATCCATGCTGTAGGTCGTGCCGACCACCTGCGAGGTAAGCCCCGCCTCGCGCATCTGGCGGATGAATTCGGGAATCGGAGCGAGCACATATCCCTGGAAGATCACAAAGTCTGGCTTCGCGCGACGCAGTTTGGCAACTTCGCCCGAGACATCAACGCCGGCAGGCTTGGTGACAATCTCCGCCACGAGCGGAAGGCCAAGTTTCTCAGCTCGTTCCTTCCCTGCCGGTATGCCCTCCCGCCCGAACTCCAACTCGCTGTACACGTAGGCGACGGTCGGCTTCTTCGCCGAGCCCTTGGCCGTACTGGCGATGTACTCCATGAGAATTTCCTGCATCAGCGGATAGGTTGGACCCGTGCTGAAGTAGTGAGGCATGTTGACGGGATCGACGAGCGCCTGCGCACAGGAAGTGCTGGTGACCATGACGGTTCCGGCCTCGATCAGATCGCGCGCGGTGGCCTTGCCCAGCCCGGTTCCGTCCACGAAGAAGAACGACGGCTTGTATTCAGCCATCATTTTCTTAACCACTGGAACACCTACATCCACCTTGTAGGCAGTGTCCTCCGACACGTACTTCAGTTTGTGGCCCAGTACGCCACCGTTGGCGTTTCGCCAATTGCAGTACTCGGCGAGGCCGAGATCCGAGGCGATACCAGCGAAGGAGAAGAGGCCAGTAAGCGGTTGCGCCCCAGCGATCACGATCTCGGGTTTGGATGCCTACGCGC
>NZ_JBFUIU010000582.1:0-5717 GCF_056401695.1 Variovorax sp. P4_D9 | reverse complement strand
GCACCGGACAGCCCGCTGCGCGCCCGATCATCAACACGGCGCCGGCCCAGGTGACGCTGGGTGCCGCCTTCGGCATCACGGTCGCGTCCTCGAAGCCGATCCAGAAAATCACGCTGGTGCGCATGGGCTCTGTGACGCACTCGAACAACTTCGGTCAGCGCTTCCTGGAACTGCCGTTCACGCAGGCGGCGGGCGACCCGAACGTCGACATCCAGATCACCGAGACCCCGAACATTCTTCCTGTCGGTCACTACATGCTGTTCGCGATCGACAGCGCGGGCGTGCCGTCGGTCGCCAAGATCGTGAAGGTGGATGCCAGCTGGACCCAGGTCGCGCAGCAAGGTCAATCGCTGACCCTGCCTTCCACGACCCTCGTTCAATACGGCGCCGGCGGCAATATGGTCGCGAAGTCCTTCTCCGGCACCGTGAGCTGCCAGAACGAGTTCTTCGGCACGAACCCGTCTCCGACCGTCGCGAAGGGCTGTTCTGTTCTTTCGCCGCTGGCCTCCGGGGTCACGCTGGGCACCGCAACGCCGACGAGCGACAGCACCATCGCGGCGGAAGGCGGAGCCTTCAACATGGCGACCGCGACGGTGGTCAGCTACGGCGCCGGGACGCGCTGGATCGAGAAGCTGGTGACCGGCGCGGGGACCTGCAGCAACACATTCTTCGGCTCGGATCCGGCTCCTTTCAGCTTGAAGTCCTGCGTCACGGACACGGGGACCGCTGCACCGCCGCCAGCACCGCCCCCACCGCCGCCACCCCCACCCGCGCCACCGCCCTCAAACGGGGTCACGTTGGCCGTGGAAGGAGGCACTTTCACCGTGGCGACCGCGACGGTGGTCAGCTATGGGGCCGATACACGGTGGGTCCAGAAAACGGTCACTGGGACGGGAAGCTGCACGAACGGGTTCTTCGGCACGGACCCGGCACCCTTCACGGTGAAATCCTGCGTGGCACCGGCCGGCACGCCCGCCCCGGCCCCGGCGGGATAAACGAGGCGGCCCCCTCAATTGGCGGCCATGAAAAAGCCCGCCGTAGCGGGCAAGACCTTCTTGCAAGGTCCCAGAGAGGAAAGCCTCCCCTCAATCGGACGCTCCAAGCGCCTTCATATGCGCCACGATCGCCTCGAGCTGTGCGAGATCGAACACCCCGTTCAGGATCACCGTCCCGGCTCGATCAAGGACCTGGACGTGCTCAACACCGGGGGTATGGTCCACCACCAGCCAGGGCCGCATGGCCAAAGGCTCCGAGCCGAGCGTGCACGTCCACAGGCACATCTGCAGCGTGTCGCGGGCGAGTTCGTGCATGTTCGGCAGCCAATCCCAGGAGACTCGCCGACTGCACGCGCCTCTGTTGGCCCTGGTGCTCGCCGCCGACGACCTTCCCCTTGCTCTTCAGGCGCCCCTTCTGGACGGCTGGCCACCAGTTCGGGGTCCTGGTCCAGACGGCAGGCATCAAGCGCCAGCGCCCAGGCGGCGCCGAGCATTGAGCGTAGCTTTTGGGCTGTGGTCGGCGTAGCTTTTCGGGCCTCCAGATGTTCAAGGTACAACCGCTTGCCTGCGCGGCCTTTTCGACCACAATGGAAAAAGGCCCGCCTCTACTTGAAGCGCCGCACCCGAGCTGGATAACGAAACTCGCTACGCGCTTTCCGTGGAGGAGGCGCTGTCCGGCGCCGGCGAAGTGCCGTTGTGGCGCGAAATTTGCAACAACTCCGAGGCACAGCAAGATATATCCGCGACCCTAAGGAATAAACTTCGCAACTTACGATATGACTTACCTCCACCTGATGGACAAAAGTACCGGCTTTATCAACCCGGAGGATATACACGAAAAAGGAAAAGAGCATCAGGATGCGTACTTGCACGCCGTTCCTTTTCCACATGTAGTACTTGACGATTTTTTACCGATAGAACTGAGCGAACGCCTTCTATCTGGTTTTGCTATGCGAGAGGTTCAGAATCAATCATTGAATCAAACATTCAACCGCGCACAGGAGCGCCTCAAGAGCAGTTACCATCCAGACACCTTGGCGCCGGAAGTTCGCGGATTGTTTTATGTCTTTAATTCATATCCGTTCACCAAGATAATAGAGAACATAACGGGAATTAATGGTCTAATTCCAGATCCACACTTCTTGGGCGGAGGACTTCACGAGATCCAACAGGGTGGGCATCTTTCTATGCATGCCGACTTCAACCATCACTATCGAATGAATCTGGAGAGGCGTGTCAACGTACTAATATATTTGAACAAAGACTGGAAAGATGAGTATGGCGGTCAACTCGAGTTATGGGATACGGCGGTAAAAATCAAGCACCACTCGATTGTTCCAGTCTTCAATCGCTGTGTTATCTTCAATACAACTTCGGGGAACATGCACGGGAACCCGCAGCCAATCGCCCACCCGGAGGGGATCTCGAGAAAATCAGTTGCTCTCTATTATTACACTGCCACCTGGAAGGACGGGAAAAGATCTCACACTACGCAGTTTAAGGTTCGCCCCCGAAGTGAAGATAAAATCGATTGGTGGGTAAAAATGCAGGAGCTCAAGCTGGATTATTTGCCGCCTATCGTGGTGCGGAATCTGACGGGCATGATGCGCAGGCTTAGAAAAGGCAAACCCTCCGAGGGGCCCTGAATACCCTCACCAAGAAAGTGGTGTGAACGCTGGTCGGAATCCGCTTCTATGTGATGGCGAGGACGCGGTTTTGTCGAGCGAGACTGCGTACCAGCTGCGACCTTCAGCACCGGCCGGAAATGGGGCGCAGGCTTGAGCTTGCAGTCGACGATGGTTGCGCCCTCCGGCCGCCCTCCTTCCACGAGAACACCTGCCGTGATAAACCGCTCCATCAAGTAGCGGTCATGCGGGCGTACGTCTGCCTCGTATAGGGGAACGTTCTGCGCGGCAAGTGCTCGGGCCAGGCGTCCGATTTGCCGGTGCTGCTTGGCGTACACGCCGATGACCGGCTCTTGGCGAAACGTCCTTAGCTCGAGTTCGTGAATCTGTAGCTCTGGCATCGTCAGCAACTGCGCTTCCAATGCTGACCTATGTTTAACCTGCAAAAAGGCGACCGAGGTTTGCGCGGTTAGCACCACTTTCCTCGGCCCGGCATCTGTGGCCAGCCAGTACTCGATTTCGGTTCCGGCGGGGGTGTCCCGCCAGCGCCGAGTGAGGATGAAACCCTTGAGTTCAGTGGACGCCACGAGAGGTCAGGGAATCGGATAGAGCAGGAGGGTAGGCTTGGGCACGGGCCGATTTTCGCCCGGTTATGGCTGGTTGCTGCCTGCACAGGCTGGTAGCCGGGCAGTCAGGCTCCTTCGGCCCGAGGTCACACGGCAGGTTGAACTGCTCGATCTCGCCGCGCACCTTTTCGATCTGCTGGGGCCAGTGTCTTCGGGGATGGTCATGGTCTTCCTTCGGGTGTGGATTCAGCGTCCTCGCGCGCGCGGAGGCGTCAGGAATGTCCACGAGGCCTTCACTCTTCGATGCTGCCGGCCAGCGGTTGACCTCAACTGGGTCGAGGACGTCGTCTGGCTGCACCTCCGAATCGAGTGGGCTCGGGAGGTATCTCAGCAGCACCAGCTTGCGCCGGATCCCCTCGTCCAGCTGCGCATCGGTCATCTGCGCTGCAGCAGCTGCGATGCCGTGCGTGTGGTTGATGCCCACCTCGCCACCCAGGTCCACCTTGTCGCCGTAGGTCTTTGGCAGCATCTTCGACAGCAGCCACTTGCGACTGTCGACACGCAGACGATTGCGTTGGACTGAGGCGCTGCTGATGTCGAGGGACACCACATCGCCTTTGTACGTCGCCTGCACCTCAGCCTCATCGCTGATCTCCAAAATCTCGTCCGCAAGCAGCTGGAACCCGTTCGCTCGCGCGCGCGCGTACTGCTCCGCGAACTCGGGATCCGCCTCGCACCACCGCAGGATTGATTGCGCTGATGTGCCGGCGTCGGCAGCGGCCCGGCGGAGCGACTTTCCGCCCGCGAGACCCTTGAGAACCTGCTCAGCGACCGCCTTCGAGTAACCCATGGCAACCCCCTTGTGATCAATGTTGCTGCTCGACCGGCAGCATAGGTAAGTGAGCCTGCGGGCTTCATGCCGTGGCCTCCGGAGGTCGCGAACTGGCGGTACCGCGGCGCTTTCCGGCCTCGTATATTGACATCACGCGGTTCGCCGTGACCTTCAGGCCGGCGTGGTGTTGGCCGCCCTTCTCCCAGGTCGTCAGGGCTGCGCGACCAGCGATAGCCAAGCTGTCGCCGTTGGCAAGCGCTGCCAGAGCCTCCGCAGCGCACAGGTCGAATGCGATGAGGCTGACCCACACGGTCTCCCCGTCCTCGCCGTTCGCACGCATCCTGGCGATCGTGTACGGCTTGCCAGCGGAGCTGGTCCGCGGCACGGGCGCGGCGATCAGGGTGCCTTCGAGGAGAACGCTCAGCATTTGGGACCTTTCGGTGCGGGGTGGCTGAGCATCCGGGCGACCTGGGCGATGGCTTCATCGCGGCCGCGGAGGTAAGCGGCCTGGTCTGTGGCCGTCAAGCCTTTGGGCATGGTGGGATCCCACTCGACGAAGGCTCCCACGGCCTGCCCGGGCTTCGGACGCTGGCAGCGCAGCGTCACGGTGTAGTCGCCGACGGACCAGCGGCGGATCAGGATCGGGTTTTCAGCCGACATGGCGATTCCGATTCCAGCCGTTCACGTGTTCACGCCCTATATAGGGCGGCGTGAAACGACGTGAATATTCACGGGGTTCACGGGAAAGCGAACGTGAATAAGCGTGAATGACGTGAATCGTGGTCATACGGGGATCAGGTGCACCTTACCTGCCGAGATTTCCACCAGCGCCAGATCCTTCAAGCGGTTCGTAGCGTTGTAGATGGAGCTCTTGCTGAACTGAGGCTCCAGGGCTGCCGCCACCTCTCCTAAACGCATGTCGGTGCCAGTCCCACGCAGGAGGGCCAAGATTGCATGCTGGACCTCTCCCAGGCGCGGCAGCTTCTTGGCGACGACCGGCGCATCTGTTGGCATCACAACGCAGGACGTGAGCGGGCCACCCCACTTCCCAGTGCCCATCGCAATGCCCGAGAGGCGGAAGCCGATGCGATCGCCCTTTCCGCCCATGTCGCGCTGCTTGGTGATCTCGGCCGCATGAACGCCGGCCGTGCTGTCGGCTGTCACTTCGATCTCGGTATCCGTGGCGGCGCGCAGGCCGCTCCAGCCGCGCATGCCGCGCGCCGCATCCTTGCCGCAGTGGTGGATCAGCATCAGGTGCACGTCGGCCTCGTGGCGGATGCGATCGCCGTGCTGGATGACTACGCCCATGTCCTCGCCGCTGTTCTCGTTCGCGCCAGCACTCAGCCGCGCGAGCGTGTCGCCGATCACCATCACGCACTTGACCCCATACAGGGACTCCAGATCCCGGATCAGCGTGATCACCGCGGTGGTGTCGGCGTGGCCGTCGAACAGGTTGATCGGCGACTTGACGATCACGAAGTTCGGTACCGTGCAGTGATGGTGCTTGTGGTATGCCTTCAGGCGCTCACGCACGGACCGCGGCGCCTCGGTGGCCAGGTAGACCACCATGCCGGCGTCGACGTTGCGCCCCATCCATTTGCCGCCCAGGCAGATGGCTGCGCCGATGTCGATGGCCAAGAAGGTCTTGCCGCTGTTGCTGTCGCCGTAGAGAACGGACATGGCCTGCCGACCCAACAGC
>NZ_JBFUIU010000581.1:0-5718 GCF_056401695.1 Variovorax sp. P4_D9 | reverse complement strand
CCGTACAGACGCTCGATGAGTAGACGCACCCGTTTGAGCGTCCACAACTCGGTTCCAAAGCCGTGCTCGGTAGGGCGCTGTAACAGCGCGCGGCGCAAGCCCTCGAGTTGCTGTGCGTCCAGCTGGGCAGGACGTCCCGGCGACATGGCGCGCAACGCATCGATCCCGCCTTCATCGAGCCGGGCCTTCCACGTGTACACGGTCTGGCGTGCCACGCCAACCGGTCTGCGCGGGAGTCTTGCCCGCCAGCAGCATTCGCCCAGCCCGCACCCGTTTGCGCGTCGCCTCGTCCATCTTCTTGCCCATGCAACCCACCTCCAATCAATCCGCTGATTGGATAACGCTCGAGGGCATTATTGGTTGTCATGAGTTTAGTAAATCTCAATAATGTCGGCTTCGTACATCCGGGACAACAACTCGTCCATCTTAGTCAGCGCCTCGTTCATCATCATTCGGATACGTCGCAGCGGGTGGTTGGCAGTCTTCCAGCCGTCTCATCGTGAACAAGGCCGCGCTCGCGCGTGGTGTTCTCGAGGGTGCTGGTGCATCGCGCCCCCGGCTCGTTCACGTCAGCGCAATCCCGGACCGAGCTCCGGTATCCGCTTCTTGATCTTCGAGACTGTGTGGACCTTCACCTGCTGAGCCCACGGTCCATCGATGGTCTGCAGATTCTTGCCCACGAGATGCGACATTCCGAGCTCGTCACCAAGCTGCGAAAGGGCCGTGCCAACATCGAGAGACAAGTTGGTGACAAGCACGTCGTCACCGTGGAAGACAAGGCTGTTTGACCACAGAAAACCGATGGGTGCCCCGTTGCGATCGACTCCTCCGAAGTCGCCGAGTTTGGCGATCACCTGTCCGTGCGTCGGCTCGAGCACGAGAATCTCATTGGACTGGTTGCACGCGATCCAGAGGTTGTCGTGCTCGTCGATGATCAGACCGTCGGGCCCGCCACCGACCCGGTTGACGAACACTTCAGGCGTGCCAGGCTCGAATGTCGAGCCGGTCACCGGTATCTTGACAACGGTGTCGTTCGCCGTATTGGCGACGAACAAGGCCGTCTTCTTGTTGTTGAACGCCAGACCGTTCGCGCCGATGCCTGGGGGTATCCTCGTCGGCTTCAACAGGGGGCTCGTGACCCATGCCGACGCTTCGCCGCCGTCGGGTCCGACTCTCCAGATGATGCCCTGGTGGGCGTCGCTCACGTATACGTTTCCGGCGGGGTCGAACGTCATCCCGTCGAGGCCGGGGTTCTTGCCCGTGACCGTCATGAACACCGATGAGGTGCCCGTCTTGGGATCGACACTCAGGACTTTCCCGTCCTTGTAATCGACCACCAGCAACTGACCCGTCCGGGGATGGAAGCCGAGGTCGAGCAACAATCTGCTTGAGCCCTTGATGCCGACAGTGCGCAGGTGCTTGCCTTGCGGGTTGAACACAAGCAGCGTTCCCTCGCTCGTTTGGGGTTTGTTCGACGCCACGGTGACGACATAAACGTTGCCCTCGCGGTCGATGGTGATCCCCTCGGGATGCGCCTCCCCCGGGGGCAGCGTAGCGAATGTCTCGACCTTGCCGCGCTCCCACGCATTCGCGGCGAGCGGTGTCGCGAGCCACACCAGCCAGATCAGCATCGGCAAGACCAGCAGTGCCTTGGCTTTGTTCATTCTCATGTCTCCTAAGATCGAGGTTGATGGATGGTCCCTGATGGATCCGGTGGGTTACGTCCGCCGTTCAATACGACTTCGGCAATCCGAGCGCCTGCTCGGCGACGTAGCACAGCGCGAGCTCCTGCGTCACGGGGGCGAGCAGGGACAGCACGCTTTCGCGCAGCCCGCGCTCGACGTGATACTCCTTCGCGAAGCCGAACCCGCCGTGGGTGCGAACCGCGCGCAATGCCGTCTCATAGCCGGCCTCCGCGGCCAGATACTTGGCCGCAGTGGCCTCGACCCCGCACGGCTTGCCGGCGTCGTAGAGCGCGGCGGCCTTCCACATCAGGAGCTCGGCGGATTGCAGGCGCATCCAGCATTCCGCGAGCGGATGCTGAATCGCCTGGTTCTTCCCGATCGGCCTGCCGAACACGACGCGTTCCTTTGCGTAGGCCGTGGCCCGCTCGAGCGCCGTCTCGCCCGCGCCGAGCGCTGATGCCGCGACGAGGATCCGCTCGGGATTCAGCCCGTGGAGCAAGTATTTGAAGCCCTTGCCCTCCTCGCCGATGCGATCCCCGGCGGGAATCTCCAGCCCGTCGATGAACAGTTCGTTCGAGTCGACGGCCTTGCGCGCCATCTTCTCGATTTCGCTGATGCGCACGTGCGAGCGATCGAGGTCCGTGTAGAACAGCGTCACGCCGTCCATCGGGCGTGCGCAGTCCTCGATCGCCGTCGTGCGCGCCACCAGCAGGATCTTGTTGGCGTGCTGCGCGGTCGAGGTCCAGACCTTCTGGCCGTTGACGATGTAGCGGTCACCGTCGCGGCGGGCGAAGGTCCGCACGCGCGTCGTGTCGGATCCGACATTGGGCTCGGTCACGCCGAAGCAGGCGCGATCGGTCCCGTCGATCAACGGCGGCAGCATGCGCCGCTTCTGCTCGTCGGTGCCGAACACGACCACCGGCTGCGGGCCGAACAGGTTCAGGTGCACCGACGACACGGCCGCCGAGCCAAGCTTGCCGATGGTGCGCATCACCATCGCGGCCGCCGAGATCCCGAGCCCGGCGCCGCCTTGTTCGCGGGGCATGGTCACGCCAAACCAGCCGCCGCGGGCGACGGCCTCGCAGAACTCGCTCGGCCAGCGCCCGTCGCGGTCGCGCTCGAGCCAGTAGCTGGGGCCGAACTCGGCGCAGAGGTCCTCGACGGCGTCGCGGATCGCGAGCTCGTCGCCGGAAAATTCGAAGTTCATGCCGGGAGCTTCTGCAGCAAGCTTTCGGGGACCTGGACCGGCATGTCGAGCAGCAGCTGCGCCATGCCCTTGCCGAGCGGATCATTGCGCAGCGATGCCATGCCGCCGCCGCCGAGCGCCTGTTCGGACACCAGGTTGATGGCATGGATCCCGGGCAGCTCGTAGCGCTGGACCGGCCCCTGTACCAAGTGGCCGAGATACGCCTTCACACGCTCGGGCGTCACCTGCTCTTGCAGCACGGGCAGGAGCGCCGGATGGCGCGCGATCAGGCCGATGTTGGACGTGTCGCCCTTGTCGCCACTGCGCCCGAGCGCGATCTTCACGAGCGGCACGGTCTTGCGCGGACCGGCGGGAAGCGCGAGTGCTGCGCTCGCAAGCGGCTCTGGCGCGGCCTGGGGTCGCGCTGGCGGCGACGCCACCATGGCGGTTGTGCCGTCTATCGTCACGATGGGCGTGACCTGCTCCTTGGGAATGAGCCAGGCGACCTGCCGCAATACCGGCGACACCGAGGGACGGCCGCCCGCACCGGTGGTACCCGGCGACCATGAGGTGCCGGGAGCAGCGAACTCGCGGCTGAACATCTCCAGTGCGCGCCGCTCCGCATGTGTGACGGTCAGGCGCAGCACCACTTCGCGCGTCGGCAGTGTCCGCGCATGCGGGCCGTAGGCGGACTCGGTGCCCAGCAGCTCGATCTTTGTGGCGAGGAAGTGTTCGAACCCGTGCGCGCGCAGCAGCCGGTGCCCGCGCTCGAGCAGTGCCTCACCGGTTCGCTTCGCCTTGCCAGGGGCATCAATCCCCAAGATGGTGAGCTGCCCCGACACCTTGAAGCCCGCGTGTGCGGTGGCGCTGACCTTGTACGTATTCGTTGGCGATCGGCCGCGTGCGCCCGTCACACGTACACGATGCTGCCCCACCTGCTCCAGGTGCACCGCACGGAAGTCGCACGTGACGTCCGGCAGGAGGTAGTTCGCGGGGTCGCCGATCTCGTACAGAAGCTGCTCGCCAAGCGTTCCCGGCGTGACGAGCCCGCCCGTGCCCGGCGGCTTGGTGACGACGAAGCCGCCGTCTTCGCGGCACTCGACGATCGGATATCCGATGTCGGCCCAGTCGGGCACCGAGGCCCAGTCGGTGTGCAAGCCGCCCGTCGCCTGGCAGCCGCATTCGATGATGTGGCCGGCGAGGCTGCCGGCGGCAAGGCGGTCGAAGTCGTCGGCCGCCCAGCCGAACTCGTGCATCAGAACGCCGAGGGTGACCGCGCTGTCGACGCAGCGCCCGGTGATCACGATGTCGGCTCCCGCTTCGAGCGCGCGTGCGATCGGCAGCGCGCCCAAGTAGGCGTTCGCCGTGACGAGGCGCCTCGGCAATGGTTCGCCATTGGACACGTCGACAGCACCCCCCTGGCGCATCGCGTCAGCGAACGGGAGCACGTCATCTCCTTCCACGACCGCGACGCGCACTTGCACGCCGAGTTCGTCGGCCAGTGCCTGCACCGCCGCGGCGCAGCCCTTCGGGTTCACGCCGCCTGCGTTGCTGACGATTCGGATACCCTTCTCGGCGGCCTGCTTCAGCACGGAGCGCAGCGCCACCGTCACGAAGTCGATGGCATAGCCTTCCTCCGGCCGCTTCATGCGCGCGCCGGCGAGGATAGACATCGTCAACTCGGCGAGATAGTCGAACACCAGGTAGTCGATGCCGCCCTGACGCACCAGTTGCACCGGCCCGAGGCTGCTGTCGCCCCAGAAGCCCGAGGCGCCGCCGATGCGCACGATCTTGCCCGATCCGGCCGCGTTCACTTTCCGGTCCATTGCGGCCTCCTCTTCTCCTTGAATGCCGCGATGCCCTCGCGCGCATCCTGCGTCATCGCCAGCAGCCCGATCTGGCCTTCTCCGAACGAAATGGCCTCCTCGAAGGACATCGAGCCCATCGCCTTCATCGCATACAGGCCGCGCCGCAGCGCCGTGGGCGAGTTGGACAGCAGCCGGGATAGCAGGCGCTCCAGCGCCCCGTCGAGGTCGTCCGCCACCTCGTTCACCAGGCCGATCTCGCGTGCTCGCGCGGCATCGACCGGGTCGCCCGTCAGGCACAGCTGCGCGAGGCAGCGCTGGGGGACCTGCGACTGCAGAACGGCCAGTACCTGCATCGGGAACACGCCGACCTTGGCCTCCGGCAGCCCGAAGATCGCGTGCGGCGCCGCGAGGGCGAGATCGCACATCGCGAGCAGCCCCATGCCGCCGGCCATGCAGGCGCCGTTGACTCGCGCGACGAGCGGCACGGCGAGCGTGCGCGCCGTACGCAGCAGGTCAGCATAGGCGATGGTCGGCGTCGCGTAATCGAGTGCGAAGGCATCCGCGCCCAGGTCGGCGCCGGCGCAGAACGCCTCCTCGCCCGCGCCGGTGAGCACCACGGCGCGGACCGTCGGGTCGGCCTTCACGCGCTGCAGGGCATCCTGCAACGCGGCGATCACTTCCGCATTGAGCGCATTCCGGCGCTCAGGGCGGTCGATGGTCAGCACCAGCCGGCCGTCTTGCCGGCTTTCCTTGACGAATGTCATCATGCCTCGACTCCCATTTCGCTCGCCGCCGTCGCCACTTGCGTCGCGCCGGTCTCGACCATCTCTTGAATCTGCTGCGGCGAGTAGCCGGCCYCGGCCAGGACCTGCGCGCTGTGCTCGCCCACGAGCGGCGGCGGTCRCAGCGGCGGCAGCGGCGTCTGCGGCCACTCGCTCGGTACCGCCATGGTCCGCAGCGTGCCCTCGGTCGGATGCTCGTACTGCTGGAAGAACCCGATGTCCTGCAGGTGCGGGTCGTCCAGCAGCGACTCGAAGGT
>NZ_JBFUIU010000580.1:0-5733 GCF_056401695.1 Variovorax sp. P4_D9 | reverse complement strand
GCGGCGTTCCAGACCTTCTTCGCGAACGTGAAGGCGGGGAAAAAACCCGGCTACCCSCGCTTCAWGAAGCGGGGGGAGGAGCCCGGCATTCGCTTCCCGGATCGCAATCAATTCAAACTGGACGCGCCCAATGGGCGCCTCCAGTTCCCGAAACTTGGATGGGTGCGCATGCGCATGAGCCGGGAGGTCTCTGGCGAGCTGCGCAATGCCAGCGTCGCCCGCGAGGGGGACCGCTGGTATGTGGCGATCCAGACGCGGCAGCCCGGCGTCTTGCCGGCGGCCGGCATCGCGCCGACGCTCGGCATCGACTTGGGCGTGACGAACTTCGCGGGCCTATCGGACGGGCGACTCATCGAGCCGCTTGCGGCGATGAAGGCGCAGCAGCGGCGCCTGCGGCGCTACCAGCGCAGCGTGAGCCGCAAGGTGAAGGGTTCGTGCAACAGGAAGAAGGCGGTCGTCAAGCTGCGCGCGCTGCACAAGCGCATCGCGCAGCAGCGCAACGACTGGCTGCACAAGCTCACCAACAGCTTGGCGGCCGAGCACCCCGTGATCGCGATCGAGGACCTGCGCGTGGCTGCGATGAGCGCCTCGGCGCGCGGCAGCACGCAGAAGCCGGGCAAGCAGGTGCGCCAGAAGGCCGGCCTCAATCGCGGCATCCTCGATGCCGCATGGGGCGAGCTCAGGCGCCAGCTCGAGTACAAGCTGGCCGCCGTGGGCGGACAGGTGCTACCCGTGAATCCGGCCTATACCAGCCGCACGTGCAGCGTCTGCAGGCACGAGGCGGCCGAAAACAGGAAGACGCAAAGCGTCTTCGCCTGCGTGGCATGCGGCCACACAGAACATGCGGACGTCAACGCCGCAAAGAACATTCTGGCCGCGGGGCACGCGGTCTGGGCTTCTCGAACGAAGCCCGCAGTCTGTGGAGGGGTGGTCAGACGCGCAGCGTCCGCAAGGACGATGCACGCAGCCCCTGAGAAGCAGGAACCCTCCGAAGAGGCAGGCCGTGCGTAACGCGCAGCACGCCTCAGCAGGAATCCTCGTCCTCGAAGCGCAAGCGAGTCCCCATGGGACAGGGCGGGGAGGATGTCAATCTTCCCTGAACAAGCCGCAACCCTGGGCCCCGGATTCCGGGCCGCTCAGAGGGTGCGCACTTTTTTCCTGAGAGTAGGGCGCGATGCCAAAGTGGATTGACCTCAACGATGCGTCTGGTGCGCGTCTGAAGATTGCAACGATCGAGGTGGGCGGCGATCCGCACCTGCACCTGTTCGTCACGGGCCTGTCCTACCTCAACCCTGCGTGGAACAAGTCGATCACTGAGCTCGGCTTCCATCCAGGCGGTGCACGCAAGTACCTCGTCCGACGCGTGAAGTCGGGCGAACGTCCGAAGCCCTCGGACTTCCGCTCCGTGTTCCCGAACGCAGCCGTGCGCGAGATGACGCCGGAGAGCTACATGCTCAATCTGCAGACCGCGCGCAAGCCCGACGAGCGCCCGGCCAGCAAGGAAGAGCGCGCCGCGGCGATCGACATCAACAACGCGATCCTCCTGGGCCGCAACTCGGACGGCGAGCGCGTTTTCGAAGCCGCCGGCTCGCGCTACGTGATCAAGGTCACGGGCCAGGGCACCGAGATCCGGGTGGACGAATCCGACGAGAGCCAGCCGCACGTGTTCCTGCGGCTCCCGATGGACGGCACCGAGGAGTTCCGCACCCTTTCGATGGTCCAGTGCGCCGACGGCTTCGTGCGCTCGATGGTGCTCGGGGAAGTCCAGCACAGCGAGGACATGGACCGCTTCCTGCAGGCTCTGCACGGTACTGCCAACGGCGAGCAGACCTCGACCTTCACGATCGACCAGCAGGACGAAGTGCACGCGGCGATCGAGACCGCTCTTCTGCGCTACCTGCGCGATGGATTCGAGGTGGCCCAGGACGCCTACGGCGAGTCGGCGCGCCTGACAGACATGCTGCCGCCGTTCCGTGGTCACCTGCGCGGTACCGGCACGATGCCGGCGCCGATCTCGGTGGCTAGCCAGCGCCTGCTGGGGGACACCGATGGGCTCACGGTCGTGGTGCCGAACGCCTTCGATGGCGCCAGCTTCGCCTTCCTGCCCGAGGGCACCAAGGTTCGCGCCTACCGCGGCACGAAGGACATGTCGGCGCTCTCGAGCGTCGTCAATTTGCGCGCCAGCACCGAATGGCAAGACGGCGAGTTCTCGCCTGGCCGTGAAGTCGGCGCGGATGCGATGTTCATCAATGCGGATCCGGTGCTCGGCGCCGATGGCCGCCGCTCGGACTACATGCTGGCGATCAACTCGCTGCGTTCGCTCAAGGAAGGCGGCCGTGCCGTCATCGTCCTGGCCGCCGATGCGGTGCCGGGCGAGCTGTCGGTAGCCTCGCGCAACTTCCTGCAGAGGGTCAACGAGCGCTACCAGATCCAGAGCGCGTTCGAGACCGCTCCGATCCTCTCGCGCAAGGCCGGCGTTCCCGAGAACAACCCTGGTCTGCGCATCCTCTCGGTGGTCAACCGTCGAGTGGACCTCCCGACCCCGATTACGAGCCTGCCGGTCATCTCGTCGTGGGACGACCTGAAGACCACCGTCGACGAGGCGATGGCCCGCGCCGAGGTCCTGGACGCCCAGGCTCAAGGCGTGGACGTCGAACGTGCGGCTCTCGAAGGCCGCGTGCAGCGCCCCTACATCGCGTTCTCGCGCGTGGGCGAAGCCCGCACGATGGTGCCTTCGAACATGCAGGCCCCGCTGCAGGCCACGATGACCCGCATCGAATCGCTCTACGGCCAAGTGGACGAACTCGTGACGCGCGAACTCGGCTGGGGCGAGAACGCGCTGGCCAAGCGTCTGTCGCCCGAGCAGGTCGACGGCATCTCCATGATGATCGTGCGCCAGCTCGAAGGCTACGCAAGCATCCTGGCCGACGAGACCGGCATCGGCAAGGGCCGCCAGCTCGCCGCGATGATGGCCTGGGCGCTGCGCCGCAACCAGCCCGTCTTCTTCGTCACTGACAAGGCGAACCTGTTCTCCGACCTGGCGCGCGACCTGAAGGCCATCGGCGAGTGGGACCGTGTCCGTCCGATGGTGATGAACACCGACGGCGAAATCACCTGGGAGCTGGGCCCCGGCGAACAACCGGTGGTGCTGGCCCAGGGCTTCGCTGCCGCGCGTACGAAGGCGATGCTCGATGGTGGCATGAAGCTCGAGGATGCCGGTCTCAACACCTGCTTCCTGACCTACTCGCAGATCGCCGGCGCCGAGAGCGACAAGGCCCAGTGGGTGAAGAACCAGCTCGGCAACGCGCTCATCATCTTCGACGAGGCCCACGTGGCGGCCGGTTCCGACAGTCAGATTGCCAGCCACATTTCCGAGATGGCCCGGCTCGCCAAGGGCGTGCAGTACGCGTCGGCGACCTGGAGCAAGACAGAAGACAACCTGCACATCTACCAGCGCGCGCTGCCGGACAGCGTGAACGTGGCCTCGCTGGCCGCAGCGATCAAGAAGGGTGGCGAGTCGTTCTCGGAAGTGCTCAGCTCGATGCTGGCTTCCGAAGGCGCGCTCATCCGCCGCGAACACGACCTCTCCAAGCTGGACGTGAGCGTCTACACGGTCGAGGAACGCCGCGCCCACAACGAGCGCGTGAGCGATGCGGTGGCCGAAGCGCTGGGCGCTGCGACCTACCTCGCCGGCGACATGTCGCAGATCTTCATGCGCGGCAACCGCGAGGCCGTCAGCGTGCTTCGCAAGGCCAAGAAGGCTCGCGCCGCCATGGTTGACCAGACGAACGCGGCTGCGCAGACTCCCGTCGCACGGGCGAGCATCATGAGCTCAAGCTTCGGCACGGGCTCGGTGCTGTACCAGGTGATGAAGGCCGTGCAGGGCGCGCTCAATGCTGACCAAGTCGCAGACCGCGCGATCGAGCACATCCGCGCCGGCCTGAAGCCGGTGATCGTGTCGGAAGCCACGAACGAGGCACTTACGCGCATGCTGATGGCCCAGGCGGACGCCCAGGCTCAGGCCGATGGCGCCGCACCTCGCACCGCCGGCGGCCTGCCATCGACGATCACGATGCCGACTATCCGAGACGCGGTTCGGGCTGTGCTGATGCCGCGCCTGACGACCTTCGTCCAGCGCGAGATCACGGAAGAGGACCTCCCCGACGAGCCGGAGGAGGAAGCTCCGGCCCTGTCGGACGCCAYCGCGCGCGCCGCCGCCCAATTGAACGCGGAGGGCGAGGAGGGCGATCAGCCCGTACCGAGCGCCGAAATGGTCGCCGCTCAGCGCGAGGCCCGGTTCCTGCGCAACCTGCAACCTCAGACCGACGGAGAAGCCGCCGCTGCCGACGACGCCGATGCCGTGAACCTGGACGAGGCGCTCGCCGCGGCCGCGCCGATGGCGGTCGAGGAGCCCGGTGAGCGCGGCAAGAAGGTCGTCTCTGCCCGCCGCACCGTCTCCATCCTGGATCTGCCTGGTATGACGGACGCCGATCGCCAGCACTTCCAGGAAGGGGTTGCGGAACTTGAGCGCCTGATCAACGCGATTCCCGAGCTGCCGGTGTCCGCCTTCGACGTGATCGAGCAGAAGCTGCGCGACGCGGGCATCACCGTGGGCGAGATCACGGGTCGCTCGTTCTCTCTGGAACGGATGCCCGCCCCGACCAAAACGCATGCGGACGGCGATTCCCCCGACCCCGGGCGGATGCTTGGCCTCCAGGCCACGGGTATCCCCAACTCGACCGTGCCGACCACCGACGGCATGGACGGAACCATGTGGAAGGTTGTGCCGCGCCTGCGCAGCAAGCGTGCAGTCAACGCCGTCAAGCGCGCATTCAACAACGGCGAGATCCAGACCCTGCTGATCAACCGCTCGGCCGCCACCGGTGCGTCGATGCATGCGTCGCCTCAGTTCCTCGATCGCTCGCGCCGCGTGTTGCTCGAGCACCAGATCCCGGAGAACGTGACCGACCGCATCCAGCTGATCGGCCGCGTGAACCGCTATGACCAGGTCACCTTCCCGCTGGTGGAGACTTGCACCACGGGCATCTACGGCGAGCTGCGCTACGTGATGATGCAGAACCGGAAGCTCGAGAAGATGAGCGCCAACGTCCGGTCGAGCCGCGAGAACGCGATGCTCATCAAGGACGTGCCCGATCTCTTCAACTCGATCGGCCTGGAGGCTGTCCGCAGCTACGTCCAGGACGAGCCGCTGGTCGCGAAGAAGCTGGCTCTGCCGGAGAACTTCCTGGAGATCCCGGGCGTCGCCGGTGTGAACATGTTCCTGATGCGCCTGCCGCTCCTGAAGGTGGCGGAACAGCGCCAGGTGTACGACCAGCTGTTCAATCGTTTTGACGAGAGCTTCAACCGCCACGAGCTCCTGGGCACGAACCCGCTCAAGACGCGCGAGTACGACTGGCGCGCGAAGGAGGAGTTCTCGGGCGTGTTCTTCGGCGACACGTCGGGCGAGCGCGAAAACATGGTCGAGGCCCTGACCAACGACGCCCTGACGACCACGGAGGCCGGCGCCGCGCCCGCCGAGACCGCAACCACCGAGACCGCTCCCGCGACGACTGCTCCCACGACCGTGGAGGTGAGTGATCTGGCCGCCGGCGGCCAGCAGGATGGAGCTGCGACCGAGCAGGACGACCTGCTCTCCGCCTTCGACCGCCCGGTCTACATCAAGAAGATCGCCTACAACGTCGACCTGAAGCCGATGTCCTGGACGGCCTGTGT
>NZ_JBFUIU010000579.1:0-5746 GCF_056401695.1 Variovorax sp. P4_D9 | reverse complement strand
GTCCACGAGATGGCGCACCTGCGACGGCGTGGTCGCCATCTGCACGAACTCGTGCGCGACGTCCTTGAAGAGCGACACGAGATCCACTTCCTGCTGGTAGTCGCCGCCGAGCGCCGCGCGCTTCTGCTGGCCGACGATGGCCAGCACCGGCTGGTGGTCGAGCTTCGCGTCGTAGAGGCCGTTCAGCAGATGGATCGCGCCCGGCCCCGAGGTCGCGAGACAGACCCCCACGTCACCGGTGAACTTGGCATGCGCACAGGCCATGAACGCGGCCAGCTCCTCATGGCGCACCTGCACGAAGCGCATGCGGCCCTCCGCGCGGGCGAAAGCGCCGACGATCCCGTTGATGCCGTCGCCGGGATAGCCATAGATGCGCGTCACCCCCCATTGCGAGAGACGTGCCAGCAGGTGGTCGCCTACGCTGGTCGACACGGCATGTTCCTCTTTGAACAAAAGGGCGCGCTGAATCAGGCGCGCGATTGCGGATTCGAATCCAAGCTAAGGAAGGTCCCGGAGGCCGGTTGTCCGTCAGGCACAACGAGCCGCGTAGGACGCGTCGCACCTGGCTCAGCGCCAGGGCGATCTTCCCGTCAGCGTTCCAACGACATGAAAGTGCACGTGCCGTATGAAGCCGCCCGGCTGGCAGTCATGCTGGGCCAGCCCGCAGTGCTTGATACAGAGGGGGGATTTCCACAGGGTTTGTCAGTCCGGCGTGGCCGCTCGGATGACGACGCGCGCTGACACGGTGTCGCCAATGCCGAGGTACTTCTTCACCGCGCCCGGGCGAGTCCCCGCCGCCGCCACAGCCGAGCGCAGGCGCGCTTCACTGACACCAAATTCGCGCGTCCAACCGCAGCTGGTAGACATCGTTGAGATCGACATTCTCGAGATCCCGGGGGACGAATTGGAATCCTTGCGACATGGCGATTTCCTGAGCTATGGGAAGTTGAAACGCGCGGGCAATCCGCGCCGCGACGACGTCGCGTTCGATGACGTGGCAAGAGTTACGCCATCCCACGGCGACAGCGGCGCCCTGGGCACCCTTTGCCGCCGCCTCTCCGAGCAGGAAAAATTGGCGGCAATTCAGGGCGCGCGATCGGTAGAAGGGGACGTCGACATGGCTCCGTTGAGCTTGTCGAGCGCGCTATGGCGGCCCACGTCTTCACGCATCGACCTCAAGATGCGATTCCCCCCAGCGGTGGCGCTCGCCCCTCAGGCCTTGGGATCGATTCCGCGGATCGGGCCCTTGGTCAGGTCCTTGCCGACCTCTACGCGCTTCTTCTCGTTGGCCTCGTCGCGGAATTTGCTGGGCTCTTTCTCGGTGGCCTTCTCCAGATTGCGCTTGACGGCGCCGCGCTGGTTTTCGCCTTGCATTCCATCATTCCGGCTCTTCATCTCGGTTCCTTTCATGACCCGACGCAGGGTGGGACCCCAGGCGACGGTGAGCCTTTTTTCAGGTCGCGGGGCATCTGCCGGTATCGGACAATGGACGCTGCCGTCGTAGGGCTTCCGCCTCGTCACGATGCCGCTGCTGGAGGACGCGCCCTTGGTTCGACCCGAGCTTCGCGGCGAGGACCTACAGACGGCAACAGGTTGGGAGACTAGTTTGACTTGGAAACAAGGAGGCCTTCGCGTTCGATCATGGCCCCGGCACCTTTCGTTCTCTACGGCGCCCCAGGCTCGGGCGCCACGCCCGTTCATGCGGCGCTGACACTGATTGGCGCACCCGTCAAGGTCGTGGACGTGGCGCCATGGCGAGGAGATGGCGAGCGTGCAAAGCTGGCCCCGGTAAATCCCATGCGGCAAGTGCCGATACTGGTCCATCCCTCCGGGGAGGTCATGACCGAAAGCGCGGCGATGCTGATCTGGCTCGCCGATCGCTATCCCCATGCGGGTCTTGCGCCCCCGTTCGACGATCCGGCTCGCGCGCAATATCTTAGATGGATGAGCTTTGTCTCGTCTGCAATCTACGCGCTGTACTGGATGCGAGACGAACCCTCCCGACTTGCCGAGACTCCGCAGGCCGAGGGCACCCTCTTGCAACGAAGCGCCGAGCGGATCGCAGAGTGCTGGCGCATCATGGACGCACAAGTTCCGCGTGGCGGCCGGTACCTGCTCGGTGACCGTCTGACTGTGCTGGACCTTTATGTCACAGTGGTATCGCGATGGCAGCCGCGACGCCTGCGCTTCTATCGCGAAGCGCCGCGCATGGCGGAAGTGGTGAGGCGCGTGGACGCCGAGCCTCGCTTAGTGGCGCACTGGGCGGAGCGCTATCCGTTTGCTGCGGCTTGGGAGAGTGAAGGACCTTGACCTATGCGAGATCTCGTGGTCATCGGTGGCTCGCTTGCTGGCATGAAGACGCTCTGCAGTCTCATCGATCATCTGCCCTCGTCATTTCCAGCGCCCATCCTCGCTGTTCTGCATGCCGAACCCAAAGGCTCCGAATCGGCCAAGATGCTCGGGGAATGCACCGCGATGCCAGTCTCGTTCGGCGCTGATGGGGACAAGGTCGAACCCGGGAGAGTCTATCTGGCACCACCTGATCGGCACCTCATCGTGGCCTCGCCCGGCGTGCTCGGCCTCGCAGCTGGCGCAAGGGTCCGCCGGTTCCGCCCGGCCGCAGACTGTCTGTTCGAGTCCGCGGCGCGGGTGTACGGGCCAGGCGTGATCGGCGTTGTTCTAGCCGAAGGTGGCGACGACGGGACGGACGGACTGCGCGCCATCAACGCGGCAGGCGGGATTGGGGTGTTCCAGGCCGAGGAGGAAGCCGTCCATACGGACGTGACGTCCTGTGCGTGGCGCGTCCCGCACGCCGCCCATGCGGACTATTGCCTCCCACTTGACGACATCGCCGAGCTTCTGCGACGACTGATAGACAGTGACGACGCCCGGACCGACTGATTCACGACGGTGATCTTGCCGCTGCGTCCGCACTCGCTGCAGAGCTCGTGCCTCATCGTTGCCCGGCGAAGGCCTGTTCGAGCGCATAGGGCACCACCACCTCGTTCGGCTCCGGGTCCCGGGCATGCGCTGCACCGCCTGGCCGCTCGGCTCGCCCCACCCTGCCCAGGGGCGGCCCTCCAGCGTCTTCGGCCGCAAGGGCTCCAATTCCTTCGCGAGCGCACGTCGCGTCGGCATGCTGAAGGCAGAGGTCGAACCGATGTGCTGGAGCACCTTTGCTTCGTCGTAGAGTCCGAGCAGCAGCGAGCCAATGGCGTCCTCGCCGCTCTTGTGCCAACGGAAGCCGGCCACCACGCAGTCGGCAGTGCGCAGGTGCTTGATTTTCARCATCGCGCGCTGGCCCCGGCGCTAGGGCCCGTCGGCCGGCTTCGCCACGACGCCAACGAGGCTGGCGCCTTCGAAGGCCCTGGAGCCACCCGACAGCCGTGGCATGCGAGGTGGTCATCGGCGTGAGGTGAATGGGCGGGGGCGCTTCCAACAACAGTGCCTGCAGCAGCATGCGCCGCTGGTGCTGCGGCAAGCCCGAGACGTCCGTTCCATCCACCGCGACCAGGTCGAACGCGACGAAGGAGGCCGGCGTGTCGCGGGCGAGCCGTTCGATCCRCGAGGCGGCCGGGTGGATGCGCTGCTGCAGCGCTTCGAAGTCGAGGCCCCTGGCGCAGGCGATGACGATCTCGCCATCGAGCACACAGCGGGCAGCTCCCGGCCAGCAGTTCCGGGAGGTAGCGATCGAGCGCTTTCGCATCGCGGCTCTGCGGGCGTGCCCTGCGGCCTTCCCGGAAAACGATCGCGCGGAAGCCATCCCACTTCTGCTCGTAGAGCCAGCCTTCGCCCTCGGGAACCTGCAACGCGACATACGCGAGCATTGGCGCGAAGCTGCCGAAAGCTGGCGGCCAAGGCCGTGCCTTCGGGCCACGCGCAAGGCGCTGTTCGGGTTCAGCGCTTCCCCCATCACTGTCTTTCATCACTGCCTTGCGGT
The DNA here is from genome assembly GCF_056401695.1 of Variovorax sp. P4_D9. Classification (NCBI taxonomy): domain Bacteria; kingdom Pseudomonadati; phylum Pseudomonadota; class Betaproteobacteria; order Burkholderiales; family Comamonadaceae; genus Variovorax; species Variovorax sp. P4_D9. The sequence goes on along the minus strand of NZ_JBFUIU010000579.1, from coordinate 1,806 downwards.
GCGTGACCATCTAACATGCTGCGGTCGGTGCGGCGAGGCGCCGGATAAGCTTGCAGCACCACGCCGTGTAGTCCGTCTCTGGCCAGAAGCCGCGCTGGACCATCAGCGTGGCGGGTTGCGGCGGCGGAAGGTCCGCCAGTTCCCCCGTTCTTGCTCAGAGTCCGTAGTACTTGTCCACGCTGGTTCGATAGTCGTCGTCGTAGTCCGGGACGCTATCGGTGGCGTACCGCGGCGCACCCTCGAGTTGCGCCTTGTCCAGGGGAACGACGTATCCGTCTTGCGAGGTGTCGTACTTCAACATGTTCCACGGGATGGGGTATCGGTCGGTGCCCATGCCCAGAAAGCCGCCAATTTCCATGACGGCATAGCGAACCTGCCCGGAGAGCTTGTCGATCATCAAGTCATCGATCGTGCCGAGCTTGTCGCCAGCAGCGTTGTAGACGTTGGTTCCTTCGACGCGCTCGGAAGAAATGACATCGGATGTTGCCATGTGAATACTCCTCGTGAAGCGGCCGGCACCGCTGGGTGGGACCGGCCGGGAGTGCAGAGCCCAGCGAGGCTGGTATCGCACTCGACCGCACGGCCCAGGCTCAGCCGCATCGCCTTGTTGATGTAGGTGGCGTCGCGCTCGGCGGTGGCGAAGCATGCGGGCAAACTCGGAGCGCCTCCTCAGGGGCTTCCGACCTTGGCGAATGGCCCTGATCCCCTGTGGGTAGGTCGGCTGCTTCGCCACACCGCCGGCACCATCACCGGATTCGGCGGATATCGGGCGCTTGACGCATTCGCCAGCAATGAGGTCTAACATGGGGCCCGACCGGATCGTCATTGCGCCAGGCCTTCTTTCTTGCGCGGAAGGCGGGCCTACCGCGTCGGGGGGCGGCACCCCGCGCAAATTGGGACTCTTGTCGCCACCGGAGATCAGAATGAACCCAGCCCCGCGTATGGCGTTCTCTCACATAGGCCTCTACGTCTCGGATATGGTGTCGATGGTGGAGTTCTACACGGACGTGCTCGGCTTCTCGGTGACTGATCGCGCCAACATACGCGGCGCCGACGTGGTCTTCCTCTCCCGCAACCCGGATGAGCATCATCAGATCGTGCTGGTTCCAGGTCGTGAGCCGGGCGGGCCCTCCACCGTCAATCAGATTTCCTTCCGTGTCATCTCGATCGCGGAACTGCGCCGCCTTCATGCGGAAGTCAGGACGAGGAATGTCGCCGGCCTCAATCCGACYAACCATGGCGGTTCTTGGTCGATCTATTTCCTCGACCCCGAAGGCAATCGAATCGAACTCTTTGCGCCGACATCCTGGTATGTGCCGCCCATTTCCGTTCCTCTTGACATGGCACTGTCCGATGACGAGATCTACAAGCGCACCGAGGACACGGTCAAATCAACGCCAGGCCACATGAGGCGAACGGAGTGGCGAGCACAGTTGCAGGATCGGCTCGTCGAAGAGGGAACGATCGAGCACCGTGCGCCGATGACTGCCCCGAGGATCCCGGACGGGGATAGCTGAGGTCCTGGCCATCGGCGTGGACTTGCTGTGGCGCCAAACCCGCCGCCCGCGCTTCACACCATGACCGAGGATTCGTCTGACGTTTCCGGGGCCCCGTATCCGACGCTGAGCATGCCTTGACCGGGCACTATTGAGCACGCTACCTGTTGTTCCCATCATGACGCTGCAAACCCTACGCCGCCATCGGGGTTGGACCGCTGCGGCAGCGCTCACAGCGTTGCTCGCTGCATTCGTCATCGTGTTCGACTGGAACTGGATTCGCCCTCCCCTTGAGCGCTACATTTCCAGG
>NZ_JBFUIU010000578.1:0-5747 GCF_056401695.1 Variovorax sp. P4_D9 | reverse complement strand
GCTTGACGATGTGCTCGAACTCGATGCGCGGAATCAGCTTGAGGATCTGACTGAACATGCTGCATGATGCTTTCACGTTGGGCCTCTCGTGAGTGGGGTGGAAGTTCGTTTGGCGACAACTTTTTACCCCACGCATCGGGATGGCTCAACGCCTTCTGTCTTGGACAAGAGTGGGCCTCGATAGCAAGGCGCTGGGCGCTGACCAAGCGCAACTGCTCGAATTCGAAAGCAGCTTCCATCGACAGATGGTGCAGGGTCAATAGCGCTTCCCGCCGCTTGGTGAGCTGCTGGTGAGGCGAGCGCGCCATTTCGCAGAACGCATCGATACGTCGTGCCTTCCAATGGCCGAGTCGCAGCACTATCGACGCTGCCGGATGGTCCACTCCGGATTCATGCCTCGCGAGCGCTTGTTCGACCATTTCCTGCGCAGACTCCGCGTCATCGTTCAGTGCCGTCCAAGTGGCTCGCAGCAAGTCAAATTCGAGCATGACTGAAGGAAGGACCTCGACGACCGCCCCGCGAAGCTGATTTTCAATAGCGCTGAGAGCAGACAACCCGTCGTCGACCCTCATGCCTGCCAGCGCCGACCACGCTCGACAGACGAGTGCGCTCATTGATCTGCTGCTGGCAGAGCCGAAGGTCATTGACGCACTTCCCAACTCAGATAGCCTTCCTCGGCCTGCGAGGCGAGCAGCTGGCGGGCACCGAAGGCCTGCACCGGCGACACGAAGCCCGTGGCCRGCAGTTGCGCTCGGAGCACGCGGCGTGCCGCTTCCGCGCCGAACACACCGGTCTGCGCGTAAGGCGAATTGCCCCGGATGACGACCTCGACCGCGGCTGTGTTGCCGCGGCCGTGGCAGGCGAGCACGCAGCGGTTGAGTTGCGGGTCCTCGCGGGACGGCTCGGAGGTGGTGATGCCTGCGCCCCACGCATTGGTGGTCGCCTCGCGCTCGGCCTGAGGCAGTTGGCGGCATTCGGCCTCGAATTTCTGCAGCAGCCCGAACACGCCGGCGAAGAGCTGTTGGTTCCTGAAGGAGACCAGCACACTGCAGTTGCGCACACGCGCATCGTCCTGGTACCACAGCGGCTCGCCGCCGCCGCTCCAGGGCAGCGCATTGAAGACCTTGGCCTCGCCGGGCACGGTGACGGTGTAGTTGGTCGCGTAGGGCCACATGACCAGCTGCCCGTTCTGCAGGTAGTGCTGCGGGTTCGTGCACATGCGCAGGAAAGAAGCGGTCGAGGCCTCGCTCACCGGCGAGTCACCGAGGTAGACGATGTCCAGCGTGTCGATGCCCGGCGTCTCCAGCGCGATCTCGGCGGCGATGTTTCCCTCGGCCCACATGTAGGAATTGGCTGGGCACAGCGCAAGCCCTTTCTCCTTGAATCGGGGGCCAAACTCGTACTTGAGCATCTGCACCCAGTCCATCTCACCGGTGGTGTCGAAGTAGTGGCAGCCTGCATCCAGGCAGGCCTGGACCACCGGCAGGCCCAGCTGCATGAAGGGGCCGACGATGTTGATCACGACCTTCTTGCCTGCGAACAGGCCGGCCAGGGCTTTGTGCTCGTGTGCCACTTCGACGCACTGGTAGTCGGCGCCCTTGAGCTCGGGGACCCGGTCCAGCTCCGACTTGAGCCGCTCCGCGTTGCGCCCGGCTGCGATGAAAGGGATGCCGCGCTCGGCGAGCTTCCAGACGGTCAGCTTGCCGGTGTAGCCGCTGGCGCCGTAGACGACGACTTGGTAGTTGGTGCTGCTCATGATGAAGTCTCCTGTGAGTCGGTTGAAAGGAAGAGGGATGGCAGCGCTAGGCGCGTCGCTCGGTGAATACGCTGGCTGGCTGCGTCTCGAAGCTCTCGATCAGAAAGCGCTCCTGGGGCTTCTCGGAAGCCGTCTTGGGAATCTGGTCGAGGACCTGGATGTAGCGGGGGACGAAGTTGGCCTCGAGCCGCTGGCGGCAGGTCCGGAATAGCGCCTGCGCGTCGAAACTGGCGCGGTCCTTCGGCACCACCGCGGCAACAGGGTCCTTCTCGCCCGGCACGCCGGAGCTTGCCGGTACGCCGTAGACATAGACGTCGTCGACCTCGGGACATTCGGCGATCGCCTTCTCGACGAAGGCGGGGTTGATAAAATCGCCGTTGCATCGGATGCCGCCGCCCTTGCGATACTGGAAGAAGAGCCAGCCCTCGGCGTCTTCGGTCACCACGTCGCCCATGCGCAGCCAGCCGTCCGCGGTCTTCTTCGCCGAGGCCTCCGGGTTGTTCCAGTATTCGACCTTGAAGGGTGCGCCGTCGGCATGGCGAAACAACAGCTCGCCCGGCTGGCCTGGCGCCACGTCCTTGTCGTTCTCGTCGACGACGCGGTGCCGAAGCGAGGGGATGGTCTTGCCGATGCTTCCCTCCRGCCCGACGCCGATCGGCTTGACGGTGAGTCCGCCTTCGGCCGCGCCGTAGAACTCGAGGATCTGCACGTCGAAGCGCCGCTCGAAATCCGACCAGATCGCCTGCGGCATGCCGGCCGAGACCACGAAACGCACCGGGTTGTCGCGGTCGTCTGGCTTCGGCGCCTCTGCATAGACCGCGGTGGTCATGCCGCCCAGCAGGCTGAAGCTGGTGCAGCCGTAGCGGCGGGTGATGTCCCACAGGCGCGACTTGGTGAAGCGGCGGGACATCACGCATCGCATGCCGGCTGCGAGCGATGCGCCAAGCGTGACCAACTGGGCATTGGCGTGCGTCAGCGACAGGCCCGAATAGGGGCGATCGTCTGCGCGATAGCCGAACAGGCGCGAGGCCACCAGGGCGGTGTCGCAATAGCGCTCGTGGGTCATCACGATGCCCTTGGGGTCGCCGGTGGTTCCCGAGGTGTAGATCAGCTGCATCGCCGATTCGGCGTCGATCGCCGCGGGCGCGAAGTCCCCGGTCGACATGGCCAGCAGCCGGGCGTACGGCATGATGCCGTGCGCCTTCAGCTGCTCGGGCGTGGCTCTGCCCTCGTCGGTGGCCAGCCCCACCACCCATGCCAGCTGCGGCAGCCGGTCGCGGACTGCGGCCAGACCCGGCAGCGCGTAGTCGGCGGCGATGACACCCACGCAGTTCGCTGTCTCGAGCATATAGGCCAGCCGGTCGCCCCTGGTGCGCGGATCGACGGGCACGAACATGGTGCCGGTAGCCCCCGCGGCGACCATGGCCTCGACGAATTCGGCATGGTTGGCCATCACCAGGCCGAAGCGTTCGCCCTGTCGCAGGCCCAGTTCGCRCAGTCCGGCGCCGAGTCGGCACCCGTGATCCCATAGCTGGCCATAGGTTCGGACCTCGTCGGGGCGCTGGCCGCCGCCTTCGAAGGTGAGAACGTCCAGCTCGGGGTTCGAAGTGGCACGGTTGGCGATCAGGCCGGCAAACGTCAGTCCGGAGTCGGTAGTGCTCATGCCTCACTCCTTCTGTAGAACGGAGATGACGATGGCGGCCACGTCCTTGCCGATGAAGCCGCCGCCGTTCTCGGCCATCGCGGTGCGTGCGCCGGCCACCTGGCGGGGGCCGCAGCGGCCGCGCAGCTGGTCCACCAGCTCGACGATCTGCCCCGCGCCCGAGGCGCCGATGGGATGGCCCTTGCGCAGCAGGCCGCCGGAGGGGTTGACCGGGACACGGCCGCCCAGCGCAGTGGCGCCGCTCTCGATCAGGGCCACGCCCTCGTCCTTCTTCGCGAGGCCCAGGTATTCGTAGTAGATGAGCTCGGCCGGCGCCGAGGCGTCATGCAGCTCGACCACGTCGAGATCAACCGGGCCGACGTTCGCTGCCTCGTAGGCCAGCCCCGCGGCGTATTCCGGAACGGTCTGCGCRCCTTCCTCGTAGTCGAAGCCGGTGGCCAGCACCGAGGAGAGCACCCGCACGCGGTCCTTCAGGCCCAGTTGCTTCGCCTTCTTCTCCGAAACCAGCACGAGCGCCGCAGCCCCGTCGCCGATCGGCGAACACATCAGCAGCGTCATCGGGTCGGAGATCATGGGCGCCGACAGCACGTCTTCGACGCTCACCTTGTCCTGGTATTGCGCCTTCGGATTCAGGCTGCCGTGCACCGAGTTCTTGGCCGACACCATCGCGAAGTGGCGCGCGGTCGCACCGGTGCGCTGCATGTAGGAGCGCGCCATGCTCGCGTAGATGTCCATGAAGAGCGAGCGCCTGGAGCCGGCGCCGTCCAGGTCTGTCCGAGCCCCCGTCGCCCGCATGTTCCTCTCCAGCTCGCCCAGCACCTGGTCGATCGCCTCGAGGTCCACCGCGCCCTGGAAGACCGAGAAGGTCTTGCGCTTGTCCTCGTTGTAGAGCTTCTCGAAGCCGCAGACCAGGACCACGTCGTACAGGCCGAGCGTGATCATCTGCGCCGCCTGCTGGAAGGCCGTGGCGGACGTGGCGCACGCATTCTCGACATTGACCACCGGGATCCGCCCGATGCCCATGCCGCGCAACACGGCCTCGCCCGGGATCAGCACCTGGCCGGTGGTGACGCCCGCGGCGCCGTTGCCCATGTAGGCAGCCTGCAGATCCGAGGCCTGGATGTCGGCGTCCTTTAGCGCGTCCTCGATGGCCTCGGCCGCCAGCGACTTGAGTCCGCGATCGAGGAACTTGCCGAAGCGCGTCATGCCGACACCGGCGACGTATGCGTTCATTCGCATGGGAATCTCCTGCTGTGTGGATCGAAAGCGTGGGGGCTGAGGCGGCGCCTTACAGGCGGCTCGGGTCGGCGAGGAAGCTGCCGCCCTTGATCGCCAGCATCTCGTTGCAGCCGTCCTCGATCAGCGCGGAGCGCGCATCGCGCAGCAGCTTCTCGACCGGGTACTCGCGAGTCACGCCGTTGCCGCCGAAGAGCTGGATCGCGTCGGAAGCGACCTCGAAGGCGGCCTGGGTGCCGGTGATCTTGGCGGCGATCGAGCCCTGCAGCGCCCCCACCGGCATGGTGTGGTTGTAGAACATCACGCGCCGCGACATGGCGCGCGCCACCTCCACCTTGCGGAACATGTGGAAGAGCCGATAGCGCACGTTCTGGTGCTGGATGATCGGCACGCCGCCCTGCTTGCGGGTGTGGACATAGTCCAGCGCATGCTCGTAGGCGGCGCGCGCCGCCCCGGTCCAGATCGAGCTCATGATCGAGTTGGCCTCGGTCAGGACGCCGTAGATGGCCTGGGCGTACTCGGCGCCGGGCCTGGCGATCATGTGATCGAGCGGGACACGCACGCCGTCGAAGAAGATCTCGCCCTGCGGCAGCGGACGCTGGCCGAGCTTGTCGAGCACCTTGCCGCGCGAGACCCCGACGCGGTCCAGCGGCACCAGCACCACGCACTGCTTGTAGTCGCCCGAGCCGTCGTCCAGCGCGGCATACAGGCAGCAGAGCTGGGCGATCGGCCCATTGGATACCCAGGCCGACTTCTGACCCTGGATCACGAGCTCGTCGCCCTCGACGCGAACGATGCAGTTCGGCTTGCCATAGCTGGATCCGGGGTGGGCCACCTGGCGGCCGAAGTCGAGAATGTCGGAGCCGTGATCGGGCTCGGTGATGCCCCAGCAGCCGACGCGGTCCTCGGGGTATTTTTCCAGCAGGTCCTGCCRGCCCATCATGTGCATMACGATCCAGGGCACCGTCGACGCGGCCAGCACGATGGCCAGGCCGCCGTCGCCCCAGCCCAGCTCCTCGAAGGCCGAGGACATGATGCGGCCGCGCTCCTCGGGCGGGAGACTGAAGATCGCTTCCACCGTCAGGCCCAGGC
>NZ_JBFUIU010000577.1:0-5768 GCF_056401695.1 Variovorax sp. P4_D9 | reverse complement strand
ATCGAGGCGGAGGGCGGCAGGGCGATAGCGCTGCAGGTCGATCTCGGCGATGAGGTCTCGGTGCTTGCGATGGTGGAAGCCACCGCCTCGCGGCTCGGCGGCCTCGACATCCTGCACAACAACGCGGCCGACACACGCCTCTCGTCGACATGCGACCGGCCGGTCGCCACCGTCCACACCGAGGTCTGGGACGCGATCCTGCGCACCAACCTGCGCGGCACGATGATCGCGTGCCGGGCGGCGATCCCGCACCTGCGCCGGCGCGGCGGGGGCGCGATCGTCAACACCAGCTCGAATGCGGCGCTCGCCGGCGCGCTCTCGCACAGCGCCTACAGCGCCTCCAAGGCCGCGATCAACTCGTTGACGCAGAGCGTCGCGACCCAGCACGGCAAGGAAGGCATCCGCTGCAACGCGATCTCGCCGGGACTGATCGTCACGCCATCGACGAAGGACAGCTATGCCGCCTCCGGCGTCGGCGAGATCATGCTGCGGCACCACCTCACGCCGCGGCTCGGGCGGCCCGAGGACATCGCTGCCGCCGTGGTCTTCCTCGCCTCCGACGAGGCCGGATTCATCACCGGCCAGGTGATCTGCGTCGATGGCGGGTCGCTGGCGCACCAGCCCTATGTCGCCGACTTCGTCGATCGAGAGGCAGCATCGTGAGCGACCTGGCGCAGCGCCTCGCCCGCGTCGAGGCAGAGCTCGCGATCGGGCAACTGCCCGCGCGCTACGCCGTCGCGGTCGACTCACGCAATGTCGATGCCCTGGTCGCGCTCTTCGCCGCCGATGTGGACTGCGGCCGCTGGGGCACCGGGCGCGAGGCCCTGAAGCGCTACTACGCGAGCCGGCATGTGCTGACGGGCTTCTACCGCTCGGTCCACCTGGTGTGCGGCCAGACGATCGACCTGATCGACCCCGATCATGCCAAGGGCACGGTCTACTGCCGCGCCGGCCACGAAGACAAGGACCACTGGATCGAGATGTCGATCTGCTATTTCGACAGCTACGTGCGCAGCGAGGGCATCTGGTGCTTCGAGCGCCGCGACGAGAAGCACTGGTACTCGACCGACTGGCAGCAGCGCCCCAATCGCGGCGAGGGTGCGGGCTTCCAGAACTGGCCCGGCAAGTACGAGGGGCCGAAGTTTGCGCCGCAGCTGCCGCATGCCTGGCCGAGCTGGGCGGCCTATTGGGAGGCGCAGGGCGACGAGGCCCGGGGTGCGGTGACCCATGCACCCTGATTCCGTATCCACGAGGAACTGACGCATGCGCAGAGCAGCCATCGTCTCCCCCTTGCGCACCGCCGTCGGCGCCTTCGGCGGCAGCCTGAAGCCAATCCCCGCCGACCAGCTCGCCAGCGCCATCCTGAAGGCGCTGGTCGAGCGCAGCGGCATCGACCCGGAGCGCATCGACGAAGTGGTGATGGCCCAGTCCTACGGCAACAGCGAAGCGCCGTGCCTCGGCCGCTATGCCGCGCTCGATGCCGGCCTGCCGGTCGCGGTGCCGGGCATGACGCTGGATCGGCGCTGCGGCTCCGGGCTGCAGGCCGTGATCGATGCGGCGATGCAGGTGCAGACCGGCGCGGCCGATGTCGTCGTGGCCGCCGGCGTCGAGAGCATGAGCAACATCGAGTACTACACGACCGACATGCGCTGGGGCTCGCGCGCCGGCTCCGTCACGATGCACGATCGCCTGCAGCGCGGTCGCGAGCGCTCGCAGCCCGAGCATCGCTTCGGCTATATCTCCGGCATGCCGGAGACCGCCGAGAACCTGGCGAAGGACTACGGCATCTCGCGCGAGGCCGCCGATGCCTTCGCGATGCGCAGCCACCAGCGCGCCGCCGCTGCCTGGCGCGAAGGCCGCTTTGCGGACGAAGTGGTGAGCGTCGCGGTGCCGGCGAAGAAGGGCGAGCCGCTGCACTTCGCACGCGACGAAGGCATCCGTGCCGAGACCTCGATGGAGACGCTGGCGAAGCTGAAGCCGGTGCTGAAGGGCGGCACCGTGACCGCCGGCAATGCGAGCCAGCAGAACGATGCGGCGGCCGCCTGCCTGGTCGTCGCCGAGGACAAGCTGGCCGAACTGAAGCTCGAGCCGATGGCCTGGGTGATCGGGTGGGCCGCCGCCGGCTGCGAGCCGTCGCGCATGGGCATCGGCCCCGTGCCCGCGGTGAAGAAACTTCTGACGCGCACGGGCCTCTCCTTCGACCGGCTCGACCTCGTCGAACTGAACGAAGCCTTCGCGGCGCAGGTGCTGGCGGTGCTGAAGGGCTGGGACTGGAACGGCGCCGACCGGCTCAACGTCAATGGCGGCGGCATCTCGCTCGGACACCCGATCGGCGCGACCGGCGTGCGCATCCTCGCGACGATGCTGCACGAGCTGAAACGTCGCCGCGGGCGCTATGCGCTGGAGACGATGTGCATCGGCGGCGGGCAGGGGCTGGCCGCGCTCTTCGAGCGGGCCGGGTCGTGATGAGCCTCGAGTCTCGTGAAGCCGGGTCCGCGTATTGACACTGCGAAGTCCGAGCGTTTATATTTCAGAACATCATTCAATTAATGATACCTGATGACCGGCGAGGTGGCACGCGGCCGGCGCAGCTAGACCAGGAGAGACACACTGTGGATACCGCCGTGAAGCCCAAGGTGCGCGTGGACTATGTACCTGCCGAGCACTACATCTCGCGCGAGATCGTGCAGCTCGAGAAGCGCCTGCTGTGGCCCAAGGTGTGGCAGCTCGCCTGCCGCCTCGAGGAGATCCCCTTCCCGGGCGACTACGTCACCTACGACATCAACGACGAATCGGTCATCGTCGTGCGCCAGACGCCGGAGACGGTCCGCGCCTTCTACAACGTGTGCCAACACCGTGGCCGGCGCCTCACCGAAGGCTGCGGATCGGCCGCCAGGCTGCAGTGCCGCTTCCACGGCTGGCAATGGAGCCTCGACGGCAAGGTCATCCGCATCGTCGATCGCGAGGACTGGCAGGGCTGCCCGGACATGGGTGACGAGGACTTCTCGCTGCCCGAGATCAAGGTCGACACCTGGGCCGGCTTCGTCTTCGTCAACTTCGATCCGACCTGCGAGCCGCTCGCCCGGCACCTGGCGCCGGTGCCGGGGTACACCGACTGCTACGAGTTCGAGAAGATGCGCTACCGCTGGTACAAGTCGGTGCGCCTGCCCTGCAACTGGAAGGTGGCGCTGGAAGCCTTCAGCGAGGGCTATCACGTCTTCGGGACGCACCCGCAGCTGCTCGATTCGCAGGGCGACGACGTGACGCGCAGCTTCACCTTCGGCCGGCATGGCATGTTCGGCTACCCGACGCCGGCGCGGCTGCCGGGGGCGCCGTCGCCGCGCACCGGACGGCCGGTGCCGGACGACGTGCGGCCCGGCATCGTCAAGTTCTTCGCCGACCTGGAGGACCAGCTCAAGGCGATCACCACCCAGCGCGACTTGGAAGCCGCCAGGCGCATCCTCACCGAGTGCCCGGCCGACACGCCGCACGTCGAGCTGCTGATGAAGGTGGGCCAGTTCCAGGCCGAGGCCGCGATCGCCGAAGGGGCCGGCTGGCCGAACATCACGGGCGAGCAGATCTACAAGGCCGGGACCGACTGGCACGTGTTCCCGAACATGATCTTCCTGATGTCGCCCGACGGCATGCTCTTCTACCGCGCCCGGCCCGACGGCGACAACCCCGACTCCTGCTTCTACGACATCTGCTCGATCGCCCGCTACGCGCCCGGCGCCGAGCCGAAGCTGCAGCGCGAGTTCTATTGGGGTGCGGACGACTGGAAGATCGACACCGTCGAGCGCTTCGGGCTGATCCTGTCGCAGGACTTCGCCAACATGACCGAAGTGCAGAAGGGCATGAAGTCCCAGGCCTTCCGGGGAGCGCGCACGAACCCGCTGCAGGAGTCCGCGATCTCGAACTTCCACCGCGCGCTGCGCGAGATCTTGTTCGAAGAGCCGAGCGGCGCCTGAGGACCAGATGACGACCAACGGAACCTGGGACGAGGCCTTCGACTTCGTCATCGTCGGCAGCGGCGGTGGCTCGATGTGCGCCGCGCTCGCGGCCAAGCAACTGGGCAAGCGCGCCCTGATCGTCGAGAAGCAGCCCCTGATCGGTGGCTCGACCGGCTTTTCCGGTGGCGTCTGGTGGGTGCCGAACAACCCCGTGATGAAACGCGCCGGCGTGGCCGACAGTGCCGAGCGCGCGCGGCAGTACCTCGATGCCGCCGTCACCTACCAGGGCCCGGGAACCAGCCCCGCGCGGCGCGACGCATTCCTGCGCAACGGCCCGAAGATGGTCGAGTTCCTCGAAGGCCAGGGCATGAAGTTCGTCTATGCCGACGGCTGGTCCGACTACTACGACGAGCTGCCCGGCGGCGAGCCGCGCGGGCGCTCGCTTTTGGCCGAGCTCTTCGACACGCGCGAGCTGGGCGAGTGGGAGTCGAAGCTGTCGCGCTACAAGGGCTTCAGCTTGCCGCTGCCGACCGACCAGTTCCCGTCGCTGATGCTGGCCAAGCGCACCTGGGGCGGCAGGAAGACCGCGCTGTCGATGGTCGGGCGCATGCTGAAGGCCAAGCTGACTGGTCGGCGGCTCGCCGGCGCCGGTGCGGCGATCCAGGGCCGCATGCTGCAGATCGCGCTGCGCGAGCAGCTGCCGATCTGGACCGGATCGGCCCTCGCGCAATTCATCGTCGACGGCGATCGCGTCGCCGGTGTCGCGGTGCAGCGCGGCGGCCGGCTGGTGCGCGTGCAGGCGCGCCAGGGCGTGCTGATGAACGTCGGCGGCTTCTCGCGCAGCGCGGCGATGCGCGAGCGCTTTCAGCCCCAGCCGAACTCGGCCGCGTGGACCAATGCCAACCCCGGCGATACGGGCGAGGCGATCGAGCTGGCGATGTCGCTCGGCGCCGCGGTGGACTGCATGGACGAAGCCTGGTGGGTCGTGACCTCGCTCGCGCCGGATGGCCAGCCGCCGAAGCCCGGCGGCTATGCGGCCGACGGCACGCCGCTGCCCTTCATGCATCACCTCGACCTGTCGCTGCCGTATTCGATGATGGTCGATCAGCTCGGCGAACGCTTCTGCGACGAGGCCGGTGCCTACATGGAGATCGGCCAGCGCATGTACCGGCGCCAGCGCGAGACCGGCAAGGCCGTGCCGAGCTGGGTCATCATGGACAGCCGCCAGCGCGCCTACTACCCCTGGGGCACCGCGCAACCCGGCCAGGTGCCCGAGGAATGGCTGAAGAGCGGCTACATGATCAAGGCCGGGTCGATTGACGAGCTGGTGAAGAAGACCGGCATCGACGGGGCAGGGCTGGCGCGGACCCTCGAGCGCTTCAACGGCTTCTGCCGCAGCGGCGTCGACAGCGATTTCGGCCGCGGCTCGCGCGCCTTCGACCGTTGCCATGGCGACCCGACCGTGACGCCGAATCCCAATCTCGGCGCCATCGAGAAACCACCGTTCTACGCGGTGCGCATGTACCCCGGCGACGTCGGAACGGCCGGCGGCGTGGTCACCGACGAGCATGCCCGCGTGCTGCGGGAGGACGGTTCGGTCATCCAGGGGCTCTATGCCACCGGCAACTGCACCGCCTCGGTGGTCGGGCGCTGCTATCCCGGCGCGGGCGCGAGCATCGGCGCCTCCTTCACCTTCGGCTACATCGCCGCGCACCATGCACTGGGCGCAGTGCAATGACATCGACCAGGAGCCATCCATGACACCAGACACACGCGTCGACCAGGCCATCCTGGTCGACATCTACCGCCGCATGGCGC
>NZ_JBFUIU010000576.1:0-5780 GCF_056401695.1 Variovorax sp. P4_D9 | reverse complement strand
CGCCAGACATCGTCACCGATGTCCGCCAGGCGGTGCCGCTCCAGCAGCTGCGCTGGTTGCAGCGGCGGCTCGGCCCGGTCCGCAAACCGCAGCGTCAGCGCCTCGCGCGCGAAGTCCATCTGCTGGCCTCCAGACAGCGCCGTCCCGCGCATCTGCTCGATCACCTCGCCCACTCGACCGAACTCCCGGGTGATCTGCTGCGCCGCGTCGACCACGTTGCGCACCACGTTGCCCCGGTGGCTCACATGGACGAGGCCGAAGTCGCCGATCGGCGTCAGCAGGCCGTTGGTGCAGACAGGCCGATGAAGGCCCGCGCGCAGCTCGTAGGCACTGCGCCCATCGTGCGAGTTGATCAGCACGATCTCCGGCACCACGTCGTCCAGCGACAGCACATGAACGATCGGCTGGAAGCGCAGCATGTGGCGCCCATGGCTGGGATCGGTTCCACGGGCCTTTGTCTGGATCGCATGCGTCGGCGCAAAGCCTGCATCCATGAGTGCTGAGACGATGTTCCGCGTGCTGATGAAGACGTACTTCGAGCCTGTCGATTTGGCGGCGTGGTCGGCAAAGGCCGCCGGTGCCGCGTGGGCCAGATCCTGCAGCGAAAGGGATTCGCGAGCAGCGAAGGAATAGTCGGAAGAGGACATGARGGACTCCTGGARTGRCACAGGCGGGATTGCCTGCGTCACCCCTGGCTCACGCGGCAGCGCAGCGCTCAAGGCCGCCGCRGGCGCGCGGAAYGCGCCGAGCACGCGTGAGCGCGCGSAGGGCCTTGAACGCGAGAACCGMGTGATAYCCTGACCAGACACAGGCAAGCCCAACCCCACCCTCCCCTTCTTCTTCTCCCCGGCCAGCGCGAGGCCGAAGGCGAGCCGGACCGACAGACGCAGCGCGCAAGACGAAAGCTGCCGGCCGGGCCGGCGGCGCGGGCCCATCGCGGAGTCCTCGGGCCTGGATGCGCCCAGACGGTGTACTCGCCGTAAAAGCCCTTCAGATGCGAGCACCCCGAGCGGTATAGGCAACGATCCGCGTTTCAGTCTGCGCCGTCGTCCCGTACACGCCCCGCTGCTCGGTGCGCAGCAAAACCCCGGAAGCTATCCAGTTCTGAATCATGTGCCGAGCGACGCCGCGCGCGATCAATTCGCCGGCCGTGATGGTCCTGCTGCGCGCTCGGTGCTGGGCGGCCGCCTTGCTGCTTTTCGCCGACACCGGTGACGCTGGCGGATCGACGACTCTCGGCTCCCGCGCGCGCTTGCGCGACGGCGCAACGGCGGGCGGCGGCGGCGCTGTCGAAGCGGCGGATGCATCGTCGAGATCGATGCCGAACAGGGCCGACAGATCGGTGCTGTCCAATGCACCTTGCGCGTCGGAGTGTGCCATCGCCGGCACGTTGCCGGCCTGTCGAATCAGGTCCTGCGGCTCAACGTGGCGCAACAGGAACAGCAGTTCAGGTTCGTTGTCCAGGCGAGCGCCCACGCCGTAAAGCACCGCCGCGACATGCTTGCACATTGAGGCCGCGTCCGGGCAACTGCAACGCAAGCTGATTTGCCGCGGCAATGGGAACAGTCCGTCGCCACGGCGCGTCACCGTTTCCATCACCGCGTTAGACAGGCGGCCCTGCAGCAACTCGATCACGGAAGCAACCTTGCCCGAGCATTCCTTGATGATCGCGCCCCACCTCGTTGCCGTCAGCGGCTGCACCCCGATCTCGACGCTGTAGAGATTCGAACCGGATACGAGCGCGTTTACCTTGCCGATCTCGATGCGCAGATCGATGACGGAGCCATTGCGCACGTAGGTCCGCCCGCGTGGCAGGCGGTTCGCAAAATCGCTGTAGGACTCCAGATTGTCGCACCAGGCCTTACCCCAGAAGCTCTTGACGATGGCGCGACCTTCGATCGTGATGGGCTGGCAGTTGTGCCCCTTCTTGTTCAGCGCCGCGACCTTTTGTTTGGCTTGGCGCTGCCTTTGCGCCACCGGAATGTATGGAGCCCAGCCGCCGTAGTCGTATCGTGCCATGTGTTGCCTCGTCCTCTCTCAAGCAAGACAGCCTTTTACCCTGCCTTGACCTCGTCTATCGCGCTGCTGATATCGAGCGCGACCATGCGCAGCAACTCGTCGTTGCTCAGCTCCGTCAACAGGGTTTCGCCGCCGCCCTCGATGATCTGGTTCGATAACCCCAGTTTAGCCTCGACGAGGGCGTCGATCTTCTCTTCCACGGTGCCACGGCAGACGAACTTGTGAACCAGCACATTCCTCTTCTGCCCGATGCGATAGGCGCGGTCGGTCGCCTGGTTTTCAACGGCGGGGTTCCACCACCGATCGAAATGCACAACATGCGATGCGGCGGTCAAGTTCAAGCCGGTGCCCCCCGCCTTGAGCGACAGCACGAAATAGGGCGGTCCCAGCTCGCGCTGAAACGCGTCGACCAGGGCCGCGCGCGCCTTCACTGCGGTGCCACCATGAAGCACGAGCCCCGGACGCCCGAAAACGCCTTGCAGAAACTCCGACAGCGGCCCGATCATTTCCTGGAACTGTGTGAAGACGAGCACTTTCTCCTGGCGCGCCGCGACTGCCTCGGCCAATTCGCGCAGGCGAGCGAACTTGCCACTGTCGCGCGGCCCGTACACACCGTCGCCCAGCCATTGCGAGGGATGGTTGCAAATCTGCTTGAAGCGCATCAGGAAGGACAAGACCGCGCCGCGTCGCTCGATGCCCTCCAAGGTCGCGATCCGCGTGGCCAGCGCATCAACCGACTGCTGGTACAGGCTCGCCTGGAGTCTGCTCAGTGCGCAGTAGGCCTTGACCTCGGTCTTGTCGGGCAGGTCGGCGATGACCCGCTTGTCGCTCTTCAGGCGCCTCAGGATGTAGGGCTGCACCAGGCGGCGCAGCGGCGCGTAGTCGACGTGCTCGCTGTCCGCCAGGCGGCGCACGAAACGATTGAAGGTCGCTGCCGACCCCAGCAGCCCGGGGCAGATGAAATCGAAGAGCGACCACAGGTCGCCGAGCCGGTTCTCCACGGGCGTGCCCGTCATCGCGAAGCGCACACGGCTCTTGATCGTTTTGATCTTGCGCGTCTGCTGTGCGCCGGGGTTCTTGATGGCCTGCGCTTCGTCCAGCACGACCAACGACCACTGCACCTCGGCGATCCACGCGAGGCGCGTCACGGTGCCATAGCTCGTCACGACGATGTCGACGCCTGCAAGTCGCTCTTGAGAAAGCGCGGCCAGTTCCTTGGCTGGAGTCCCCGAAGGGTGCGCGACCAGCAATTGCAAGTGGGGTGCGAAGCGCGCTGCCTCCGCCTGCCAGTTGGCGATGAGCGAAGCGGGCACGACCAGAAGATGCGGCCCCGGGTCACGCTCGCGCTTGGCCAGCGAGAAGAGCCCAAGCACCTGAACCGTCTTGCCCAGGCCCATGTCGTCGGCAAGACAGCCGCCCAGCCCCAGGCGATTGAGCAACCACAGCCAATGCACACCCTTGCGCTGATAGGGTCGCAGCTGTGCCTTGAGTTCGGGCTGCGGATCGGTGGCCTCTCCTGAGTCGCCAGGCTCGCGCAGTTGCGCGAGAGTGTTGTGCAACCAGTCGCCCGCCACGACGGTTGACCACTCCGCGGTGGTCTCCGCGAGCGCCGCGGTGGACTCGCCATCAAGCGCGGCGCCCGACAGCAGGCGCATCCCGTCAGACCAGGAGATGCCGTCGACTTCGGCCGAGCGTTGCACCTTCTTCCAGTGGGCCAGCACAGCGTCGAKCCTTTCGCGGTCGACCTCGACCCAGCGTCCCTTGAGCCGGACCAGGCCGTCGCCGGCCGCGGCCAATTGCCTCCACTCCTCGTCGGAGACCGGTTCGCCGTCGAGCGTGAGTTCGACGTTGAAGTCGAGCATCGTGTCCAGGCCGAGGCCCGAAGCCTGCCGACCCAGGTTCACCCGAACCTGCGGGCGCGGTGGGTGACGCGGCTTCCACCAGTCCGGGATCCTCACGACCAGGCCGCTGGCTTCGAACACGGGCACGTTACGCAGGAACTGGTAAGCGTCGGCTGCCGTCCAGGCCTGTGGATGAAAGACCTTCCCTGTATCGACCAGTGCCTTCAGCCACGGACTCTGCTCGGCCGCCTTGTGCACCGGCAAGAGCAGCTTCAGCAATGCGGCGCGATCCCGAGCTTCGGAGGAGTTCTGCAGCGCTCGTCCCAAAGGCACGTGCTGGATGCGAGCGTCCTTCGAGACATGACTCGCGCAGGTGGCGAGAAAGGCGAACGGTGCCTGCTGGTTGCCCTTGTTCTCTGCCAAGTGAAAACACACCCGCCCGACGAGGTTCCAGCTTGGGTGTTTGCCTTGCAGCCACGCACTCACGTCGCCACCGGTGGCGGCGATGTCCTCGCGCACGGCCGCATGCAGCTCTACCCACCATGCTTCGAGCACCGCGCCGTCGAGATATTCCGCGCCCTTCATGGGGGGCGCCGCGGCGGCCAGTTCTTCCAGCTCTGCGCTCGGTGCCGGCATCTCGACCCTTGCCCAGTCTTCGGCCAAAGTGGCGACGGCAGTCAACCGTGCCATGAACAGATGTGCGAACTCGCGGCCGAAGGCCAGCGCAGGTGCCAGGGCGCCACCCAATTCCACCGCGCCCAACTGAAGCAGGCCATGCGCAGCGTTGCGCTCGAAGGCATCTCGGATGCGCGTGGCTGCGACCGATGTCGGAGCGTCGGTATCGCCATGCGCGACTTCAAGATAGGCCTTGCCGGCAGGCGAAATGGCAAGGTCAAGGACTACGCCAGCAGGGTCAGCCGCAAGGGCAGGTGTAGTGAAATGGAGATCAGCCATGGCAGGATTTTCGCGCGCAAACCGATCAGTCAGCGTCCACCGACGCACGAATCAGGAACAGCACCAATGAGGTGAATGACGCGCAGGGTTAGGCTGGAACGGCGATTGCAGGAGACAAGAAATGCTCAGTTCGACCCCCGCGGCGCTGACCCAGCAGCAGCTGGCCAGCGGCCTTCACTTCGCCCTGGAAAACGTCGCGCAGTCGTTGGCAGCCCAAGTCAGCGAGGCCATCGCCGCCCGGACGAGGCGTCAGGCGGCAGTGCGGCTGGCTTCGCGGCCAGATACCCTCCCTCTTCTTCTTCTCCGGGCGCCGGCGCGAGGCCGAAGGCGAGCCGGACCCACAATCGCAGCGCGGGGCGAAAGCCCGCCGGCCAGCCCGGCGGCGCGGACTTCTCTCAGAGTCCTCAGGCTTGGATCGCCCGGCCATACGCGCCTGCTTGGCGTACACGCTCAGCCGCTGGATCGCCCGGAAATGCAGGTCCCGCGCGATCGGCAGCTTCATCATGCCGCGCACCTCGGCAAGTTCGCTCAGCCGGACCGGGCCGATCTCGGGAAATCCCAGGCCCAGATCGCACAGGCCGTGTGCAATGTCGTGATCGTCCGGATCAATCAATGTGAGCAGCCAGGTCGCGCCCGCATCGGGCGTGAAGAGCTTGACCACAGGCAGCGGATCGAAGTCCTGATCCTTCTCCTGACAGGCAAGCGCCATCTGGCCGTTGGCCAGCAAGGGCTCGACCTGTTCATCGGTGATGAATGGGAAACTGGAAGCCATGACGTTCTCCTTGAACGGTTGAAGGGCGGGATTGCCCGTGACCGTGCCAGCCACGCCGCAGCGCAGCGGTCAAGGTTCGAAGACGGCCGCAGGCCGCCATCGCGCCTGCCTGGCGCGCGCCGACCTTGAGCGCGAGAACGGTGTGCCATGCTCAAGGTCACAGCAAGCCAGCCCTCCGCCACCCTCCCCTGCCT
>NZ_JBFUIU010000575.1:0-5782 GCF_056401695.1 Variovorax sp. P4_D9 | reverse complement strand
GACTGACGCCGAACAAGGCGCCGGCCTTGACCGAGGCGTCGAAGTCCTCCGGCCGCGTGATCGTTCCGACGCCGATGATCGCGCCTTCGACCTCGTTGGCGATGGCCTCGATCGCCCTCAGCGCCACCGGCGTGCGCAAGGTCAGCTCGAGCACCCGGACGCCGCCGGCCACCAGGCCCCGTTCGGATAGACGCGCGCCAGCAGCGGCACCGCCTCGGACAGGTCGCGGAAGTCGTCCCAGTTGATGGGGATGCCCGCGGCGCGCGCGATCGCGACCAGGTGGATCGTGTGGTTGGTCGAGCCGCCCGTGGCCAGCAGCCCGACGATGGCGTTGGCGATCGCACGCTCGTCGACCACCCGGCCGATCGGCGTGTACTCGCTGCCCCCGGCCGTGATCTCGACCGCCCGTTGCGCCGCCGCCGCGGTCAGCGCGTCGCGCAGCGGCGTGCCCGGATTGACGAAGGCCGCGCCCGGCAGGTGCAGCCCCATCACTTCCATCAGCATCTGGTTGCTGTTGGCCGTGCCGTAGAAGGTGCAGGTGCCCGGGGCGTGGTAGGACTTCTCTTCGGATTCGAGCAGCGCGTCGCGGCCGACCTCGCCCTTGGCGAAGCGCTGGCGCACGCGCGCCTTCTCGTCGTTCGAGATGCCCGATGGCATCGGCCCGCCGGGCACGAAGATCGTCGGCAGGTGGCCGAACTGCAGCGCCCCRATCAGCAGGCCGGGGACGATCTTGTCGCAGATGCCCAGGCACAGCGCGGCATCGAACATGTTGTGCGAGAGCGCCACCGCGGTGGCCATAGCGATCACGTCGCGGCTGAAGAGCGACAACTCCATGCCGGGCTCGCCCTGCGTGACGCCGTCGCACATCGCCGGCACGCCGCCGGCGAACTGCGCGGTCGCGCCCACYTCGCGCACCGCSCGCTTGATGAGGGCCGGGAAGCGCTCGAAGGGCTGGTGCGCCGACAGCATGTCGTTGTACGAGGAGACGATCGCCACGTTGGGCTGCCGCATCTCGCGCAGCATGATCTTGTCGCCGGATGGCGCCGCGGCATAGCCGTGGGCCAGGTTCGTGCAGCCCAGCGCTTGCCGGACCGGGCCCTTGGCGCGGGCCCGTTCGAGGTTGGACAGGTAGGTGGCGCGCGACGCCGCGCTGCGGTCGCGGATGCGGTCGGTGACCGCGGCAAGCACTGGATGAAGACGCATCGAAGACTCCTTGGCAAAGCGGGTCCCGGCCTCAGGCAAGCGACACCGGGGATTTCAGGTTGACGCAGCGACCGGTTCAACGGTCGAGTTTGAGGAACAGGTTGCGATCGGGGGCAAAATTGGCGTAGAGCGGCAGCAGTGCGCCGCCGATCGCGCCCGCATCGGCGCCCATCGTTCCGCCCAGAAGCTCAGGGCGAGAGACGCCTTCCCAGTTGCAGCGATCGAGTGCGACGCCAAGCTCCGCTTGCAGCGCTGCCAGCATCTCCCTGCTGAACGATCCGTCGATGACCATGCCCTCGAGGTCGAGCAGCGCGGCAGCGCCATTGATCGCCATTGCGAGCGCCGGGGTCGACTGCGACAGCCACGCCCGCGTCACGGGCAGCCAGGGATTGGCGACCGCGCGCGAGTCCGCCAGCGCGCCGACATCGAGCCCGGCCTGTGCGTACATCGATTCCAGCGTGAACAGCGACGCCACGTTGAGCAGCTGGCGCGGCGGGGTGCCGCTGGCGTCGCCCGGGCCGAGCGGCATCGACCCGACAGCGCCAGCGTTGCCGGACCCTCCGCTGCGCAGTCGACTGTCGATGACCAGCCCGCCGCCGACGAAGGTGTCGACGTAGAGATAGAGAAAGCTGCGGATGCTGCGCCCGCGCCCGGACACCAGCTCGGCCACGCAGGCGGCCGCCGTGTCCTTGACCATCTCGACGGGCAGTTTGGTCATCGCCGTCACCTGAGCGCGGATGTCGATCGCGTTCCACTTGGCGGCCTCCTCCGGCGCCACGCCGAGCAGCGATTGCCAGCCGCCGAGCGACAAGGGGGCGGCGACGCCGACGCCGTGCAGCAGTTGCGCGCGCTTGGGCCCGAGCGTCTTGCGCAGCGCCTGGACGCGAGTCCGGATCTCGTCGAACAAGCTGTCGGGATCCGGGAACTGATAGTCGAGCGTGAGGCGTTCGCGGACCTGCGCAGCGAAGTCGACCAGCAGCACATCGAGGCTGCGCCGTCCGATCTTGATGCCGATCGAATAGGCACCGTCCGGGTTCAGCGCCATCGGCACCGATGGCTGGCCGATCCTGCCACGCAAGGGTGCGTGCTTGAGCACCAGGCCGTCGGCTTCCAGCCTCGCGATGATCAGCTGCACCGTCTGCGCGGTCAGGTTCGTCAACCGTGCGATCTCGGCTTTCGGCAGCGCGCCGTGGAGGCGGATCGCCTGCAACACCACGCGCTCGTTGAACTGGCGCGTGCCCAGGTTGTTGGAGCCGCGCGGCCGCAGCCTGGCGGCGGTCTCTGCAGTGCTCATGGCAGCAGGTCGTGAGCGATCACGCCTTTCTTGAACAGGAAATTGGCGAAGGGCTGCATCTCCCCGGTCTGCACGATGGCATAGGCGCGCGAGACCCGCTCGTAGAAGGCGAATCGCTCGGTGGCCTCGCATTGCGTCTCCGTCGCATCGCCGCTCGCCTGCATTCGCGCGATCACGTCACGCTGCAATGCGCTGCGATAGCCCTCGGGCTTGTCGCTGACCTGCATGTACGCGACCGGCTGCGCCACCGCCGCGTCCAGCGGCAGCACCGACAGCACCGCCGCACAGGCCTCGCGCATGCCGACACCGGGCAGCCGCACGATCGGCTTGCCGCGGCCCAGCGACTCAGCGGTGAAGTTGGCATCGGCCAGCACGATCTCGTCGCCATGGCCCATCTCGCAGAGTACCTTGAGAAGATCGGGGCTGAGGAGGGGGTCGATGTTCTTCAGCATGGGCGATCCTTCACGCCAGGCATTCGGCCGGCAGTTGCTCGGGTGGCAGCGCGCCGGTCATGACTGCGACGGTGTCGCTCATGCTGATCTTCTTGGGGTTCAGCACGGCGCCACGCTTGCCCAGGCGGGCCACGTGGATGCGGTCGGCGATCTCGAAGACGTGCGGCATGTTGTGGCTGATCAGCACCACCGGCAGGCCCTTGTCGCGCACCCGGCGGATCAGCTCGAGCACCATGTTGCCCTCCTTCACGCCGAGCGCCGCGGTGGGCTCGTCCAGGATCACGACGTGGCTGGCGAAGGCCGCCGCGCGCGCCACTGCCACGCACTGGCGCTGGCCGCCCGAGAGGGTCTCGACCGCCTGCGTCATCGAGCGGATGCCGACCTTGAGGTCGTTCATGCGTGCGATGCTCTGCTCGAGCATCTCGGTCTTGTCCAGCATGCGCAGCACGTTGCCCAGGAAGCCCTGGCGGCGGATCTCGCGGCCCAGGAACAGGTTCTCGGCGATGGTCATGGCCGGCGCCACGGCCAGGTCCTGGTAGACCGTCTCGATGCCCTCGCGGCGCGCGTCGATGGGGCCCTTGAAGTGGATGATCTTGCCGTCCAGGATGATCTCGCCTTCGTCGGGAATCGTGGCGCCCGACAGGCACTTGATCAGCGAGGACTTGCCCGCGCCGTTGTCGCCGATCACTGCCAGGATCTCGCCGGCGCGCAGCTCGAAGTCGGCGCCGTCCAGCGCGGTGACCTGGCCGTAGCGCTTGACCAGGCCCTTGGCCTGCATCACGAGGGGTAGGGTGTTGGCAGCGGCAGTCATCTCAGCGTGCCCCTTTGCGAGAGAGTTGGTCGACGGTCACGGCGACGATCACCAGGATGCCGGTGATCAGCACCTGGTAGACGGAGGACACGCCCATCAGCGTGAGGCCGTTGCGCAGCACGCCCACCACGATGGCGCCGACCAGCGAGCCGAGGATCATGCCGCGCCCGCCGAACAGGCTGGTGCCGCCGAGCACCACCGCGGTGATCGCGTCAAGGTTCTCGGTCTGCCCCGCGTTGGGGTCGCCGACCCCGGTGCGCGCCACCGACATCAGCGAGGCGATGCCGTAGAACACGCCCGCCAGCACATAGACGCCCAGCAGCACGCGCTCGGGCGGGATGCCCACCAGGCGCGTCGCCTCGGGGTTGTTGCCCACCGCGTAGACGTGGCGGCCGGCGCCGGTCTCGCGCAGCCAGAACCAGACCCCCAGGTAGAGCAGGATCATCAGCACGGTGCCGTAGGCGATGTTGGTGCCGCCCAGCGCAAAGGTGCTGCCGAACCAGGTCATCATCGGCGGCACCTCGGTCACGGTCTGGGCGCCCGAATACAGCTGGGTGATCGCGAAGGCGATGTTGAAGGTGCCCAGCGTGACGATGAAGGGCGGCAGCTTGATGCGCGTGACCAAGAGGCCGTTGATGAGGCCGAAGCCCGCGGTGACCGCGATGCCGGCCAGGATCGCCAGCGGCGCGGGCAGGCCCATGTCGGCGGCCAGCTTGGTCATCACGATGCTGCCGAGCGCCATGATCATGCCGCAGGACAGGTCGATGCCGGCGGTCAGGATGATCAGGGTCTGGCCGATCGCGATCACGCCGACCACCGTCACCTGCTGCAGGATCAGCGAGAAGTTCTCGCCGCTGAAGAACTGGTCGGTGGTCAGGCCGAAGGCGACGCAGGCGATCAGCAGCGCGATGAAGGGGCCGAGCTGCCCGAGCGGGGGCAGCTTGGCATTCAGGGTGGCGGTGGTCATGGTGTGTGCGTGTCCGGTGTGCGGTGGCGCGTGCGCCGCGCTTACTTCTTGCCCCAGCACAGCTCGGTGCCGACCTGGGTGTCCTTGCTGTCGATGCCGGCCACCGGCTTGGCCGCGATCAGCGTGACGCCGGTGTCGGTGTAGCCGCTGACCTTCTTGCCGCTGGTGGCGTAGTCGACGCCGGCGGCCACGCCCATGGCGGCCATCTTCAGCGGGTACTGCTGGGAGGTGGCGGCGATCTTGCCGGCGGCCACGTCGCGGATGCCGTCGCAGCCGCCGTCGACCGAGACGATCATGACGCTCTTGTCCTTGCCGGACTTCTGCAGCGCGTTGAAGGCGCCGGCGGCGGCCGGCTCGTTGATGGTGTAGACCAGGGTGATGTCGGGGTTCTTCTGCAGGCAGTTCTCCATCGCGGTCTGGCCCTTGGCGCGGTCGCCGAAGCTGTCGGCCATGCAAACCACCTCGGGCGGGCGGGCCAGTTCGTTGTTCTTGGCGTCGTTGCTCTTCAGGCCGAAGCCCTGCAGGAAGCCGTTGTGGCGCTGCGCGCCCACCGGGTGGCCCGGGAACAGGTCGAGGGTGGCGATCTTCACGGGCTTGCCCGCCATCGCGGCCTTGGCGTACTCGCCGATGAGCACGCCGGCCTTGTAGTTGTCGGTGGCGAACAGGGCGTCGGTGGCGCTTTGCGGATCGGTGGGGCTGTCCAGGGCGATGACCATGACGCCCTTGTCCTGGGCCTTCTTGATGGCCGGGATGATGGCCTTGGCGTCGCTGGGCGTGATCAGGATGGTCCTGGCGCCGGCGGCGATCATGTTCTCCATGGCGGCGACCTGGCCGGCGTTGTCGCCGTCGGTCTTGCCCGCGCCCGACAGCAGCTTGRCGCCCTTGGCCTTGGCCTCGGCGGTGGCGCCTTCCTTCATCTTGACGAAGAAGGGGTTGGTCTCGGTCTTGGTGATCAGGCCGATCACGGGCTCGGCGGCCTGGGCCGGGAGGTGGGCGGCCAGCACAGCAGAGGCCAGGGCGGCGGCGAGGGTGAGCTTGAACATCGGGTTGTCTCC